>JANOJK010000701.1:0-9235 GCA_031408165.1 Acidobacteriota bacterium
CGGAACGTGTCGCCGCGATGATCCGAGACGACCTCCAGCACACCCGTTCCCAGCCCCTTCAGCGGCTTGGCCGACACGTGTTTGTCGCCACGCTGGGCCAGGTAAATCGCATAGCCCATCTCGTCCTGGACCGCGGCCGGGAACGTCCTCAACTCCCGCAGCGAATCGCCGAGCCAGACCACGGGCTTCAGGGGTGGCGCCGGCATCTTCCTGGCAATTATGCCATATTTGGCATGGCACGACGCGAGGAGAGAGCTGCTGTTCCCCACATAATCGCCGTCATCGACGGCGACGATCCCCTGAACGCATATCCTGCTTCATATCCGGGGCGTGCCTTCGATAAGCCTGAAACAGACTCTGAACCCTGGTGTTTCCGGCACTTCAGAGCGGCGCACTGCATCGCTGGAGTGGCCGTGCTGGCGGGAGGAGACGTGACGAGGCACGGCAACCGAGACCGCAAGGCACGGAAGGCAACTGCGCGGCCCACGATCACGCCGAGTCGCCTCAACGCAATGATCGAGGAAGCCATAGTCGATGCTGTGACCGAATCGGCGTCGCAGCCACGAATGAGGCCGAAGGCCGAATGAAGTGGCTGGGACGCAGGGATTCGAACCCCAATAACCTGCTCCAGAGGCAGGTGTCCTACCGTTGAACGACGTCCCAGTAGGTTGACCGGACCGCTAATGATATCAAGGCGAAAGGGAGAAGGCAAAGGCCCCTGGACCGCGCGCGCTCCAGGGCAGTCGTTGCTTGACGACGGCGGGGAGTGCCCGCCGATCGAAAAGTGCCCGCGGTCGCCGAGTTCGAAATAGCGGCGACAGAACCGTGCCTCCATCGCGGCGAGCGGGCGTCGACGCCACGCCTGCCGAGGTGCCGACATGTCGGCACCTCCTGCGCGCGACCTGCAGAGTGCCGGACGAACGATCGCGTGCACCGACAGGACGAGCCGGCGACATATTTCGTGACGGCACCGGCCGTCTCCTTGCACTCCGGTATCCCCGGTAGAACCCGCGACCCCGGGCCCACCTTGAACATCGATGACCCCTCGTCAACGACGGGATGGTCATCTGCGAGATCCGTCTAGACAAAGCCTCAATGGCCGTGGCCTGCTGATTCTTTCGGCGGGGTCGCAGCCATGTGCGGGCGCTGGAGCACACGTGAAGAAAATGCTCTCGTCGTTCTCGATTCATGCATGGTCAGCGCGCACCCGCGCTGCACACGGCGCGCGGATGAGGCAAGGTTTGAGGCGCGGGGCACACGCTGCCGCGATACTGCTGCTCGTGTGCGGTACTGGCGCAACGGGTCTCGGACAGTCGCCGCCGATCGCCACCGTCGCGCTCACCACCGGATGGGCTACATTCGGGGAGGTCGTGCCGCAGGGACTCGCGCCGAGCGGCCTGCAGATCGGATCGTTGCCCACACAGACTGATGTGAAGACCCGATGGCCCGACGGCTCGATCCGCTTCGCCGTCGTGACCGCCGCCATTTCCACTGCCGGAAACTATGCGGTGAGTGCCGCGCCGGCGTCGAGCGGCAGCTTCGCGCCGCCGGTGCCGAGCGCCGCCGTGATCCTGACCATCGCCGGTGTGTCCTACACGGCCACGCTGCCGGCCGCAGTCGCGACAGATGCCTGGCTGCACGGGCCGCTCGTCCGTGAAGCTCGATCAGTCATCACCCCGGTGGCTTCGACGGGAACCGCGCACCCATTTCTCCGGGTGAACTTCGATACCCGGATCTACAACGACGGCAAGGCCCGCGTCGACGTATCGGTCGAGAACCTGCTCGACAAGACGGGCGCGACGACCGTTACTTACGATGCCACGATCACCATAGGCGGCCAGGCCGTGTTCGTGAAGACCGGGGTGCAGCACTTCTACCTGACGCGCTGGCGCAAGGTCTTCGAAGCCGGCACGACGCCGCTCGCCAGGGTCACGCCTGACCTCGGACCGTTCAACGTCGCGAAGGCGTTGCCGCCTTATCTGTCGCTGGTGAGCAACGTCGTCAATACACCATCGGGCAGCAACTACGACATCCTCAAGCCTGGCGCGCTGTTGATGAACATGCCGGCGCACGGTGGCCGTCCCGAGCTTGCGCCCTATCCCGACTGGACCGCACGCTATCTCGTACACAGGGACCCGGTGCAGCGATCGTTCGTGCTGGCCAACGGCGACCTCTCCGGCTCGTGGCCGGTGCACGTCCGTGAAGCGGAGACCAGCACGAGTGGCGTCGGGACCGAGCGCATGGTGTCGCTCGACAATCGTTCGACCATCTGGTACGACTCGCGCGCGCAAGGCAGTGGCCTCGACTATGTCAAGGGGAGCCCGATGCCGATCAGGGAATACGGCTCCCTTACACCTGGACCCGGACAGAGCCCGCTCATTCCCGACACCGCGCACCAGCCGTCGATCGCCTACGTGCCCTACCTGCTTACCGGCGATCGCTACTACGCCGAAGAGATGGCGTTCTGGGCCAACTATTCGATGATGCGGACCTATCCGCAGAACGGCGTCCGTGGATCGCAGGGCATCCTTGCGTACAACGAAGTGCGCGGCTTCGGCTGGGCGCTGCGCAACATGGTGGATGCGGCCGCTTACTATCCCGATGCGTCACCCGTCAGGGCGTACCTGTCGCAGAAAGTCATCAGCAACCTGCAATGGCTCGACACCTATGCCAACGCCCAGGGCGCGTCCAACCCCTTCAAGATCCTGTGGCTCAACAAACGCCCGGAGGGTGCGCAGTACATCTCGATGTGGGAACAGAACTATCTCGCTCATGCGATCGACAGGGCGAACAGGCAGGGCTTCCCCGGTGGAACCGCCCATCGCGATGCGATCGCCAAGTTCCAGCTCACGCTGTTCACGAGCGACCCCGAGTATCCGCGCGCGCAGGGTGCGCCGTACGTCGTCGCGGTCGGCACGCCGAGCGGCAGCAGCTTTATCTACTACACGTCCATGTCGCAGATCTGGAACGCGACGAGGGGACAGGAACGCCCATTCGCCGGCTACTACGGTCCCGAGGCCCGCATCAATCTCATGATGGGGGTGGCAAGCGGCTGGGCGGGCGCTCAGTCGGCGTACGACTATCTCTGGCCCTTTATCGGCGTGGGCAGTCTCCCCGATCTCGCGCAGCGGGCCGGATGGGCGGTCGACTACTACCCGAACTCGACAACGCCCCCGCCGCCACCGCCCCCCGCGCCGGCAATCTCGAACGTCGCGGCGGGCAACGTCACCACCACGTCCGCGACCATCAACTGGACGACCAACGTCGCCACCAACAGCCGCGTCGATTTCGGGACTTCGTCCGGGTACGGGTCGGTTGCGACCGACGCGTCGATGGTGACCAGCCATGCCCTCGCGCTGACCGCCCTCGCCCCGGCAACGACGTATCACTACCGGATCACCAGCCAGACGAGCGCGGGCGATTCCGCCAGCACGGGAGATCTCACGGTCACGACCGCGAGCACCGTTGACACCACACTGCCCACGGTCACGGGCGTGACGCCGGCCGCCGGCGCCACGGGCGTCGCCAGGACGTCGACGGTACGGGCCACGTTCAGTGAAGCGATGACCGCCGCCACGGTGACCGGCAGCACGTTCGTGCTCCGCGGTCCGGCCGGCGTCCTCGTCGCGGCGACGGTCGCGTACAGCGCAACCACTCGCACCGCGACGTTGACGCCCTCGCAGGCGCTGGCCGCGTCAACCAGCTACACCTCCGCGGTCACCGGCGGGAGCGGCGGCGTGAAGGATCTGGCGGGCAACGCCCTCGCGGCCAACTACACGTGGTCGTTCACCACGGCGGCCGTGGTACCGACCCAGACCCCGGTCACGATCTGGAAGCCCACGTCGGCCCCGACCACCTTCGATACTGGTGACCGTAGCTCGGTTGAGCTCGGCCTGAAATTCCGGTCGGACGTTGCCGGCAAGGTGACGGGCGTGCGCTTCTACAAGGGGCGGACGACCACCGGCACCCACACCGCGACGCTGTGGCGCCAGAACGGCACTCAGCTCGCCACGGCGACCTTCACCAACGAGACCGCATCCGGGTGGCAGCAGGTGAACTTCGCCACGCCGGTCGCCATCACCGCCAACACGACGTATGTCGTCTCGTATCACACCAATGTCGGGAACTATGCCTACAGCGACGGCTACTTCGCGACGGCGGGCGTCGACACACCTCCCCTCCACGCCCTTTCGAACAGCGCGGGCGGCGGCAACGGGGTCTACCGGTATGGCTCGAGGGCCTTCCCGAGCTCACAATACCGATCGACCAACTACTGGGTCGATGTGGTGTTCGTCGCGCAGTAACGAGAAGGCAAGAGGTCAGGAGAAATGTCTCCTGACCTCTTGTCTCCTCTTGCTTACCGCTCCCAGTAATGCTTCGGCCGCTCCTTCGGGTGGTTGCCGATCTCGTTCAGCGTCTTCGCGTCGTACAGCCGGCCGTTCAGCATTACCATGCCGATCGCTTCGCTGTTCCTGACGTCCTCGAGCGGGTTGCGGTCGAGCACGATCAGGTCCGCGAGCTTCCCTTTCTCGATCGACCCGAGTTCCTTGTCCAGGCCGAGCGCGCGCGCGCCGTTGATCGTCGCGCAGCGGAGCGCCTCCAGGTTGCTCATCCCGCCCTGCTGGAGCATCCACAGCTCCCAGTGGGCGCCGAGGCCCTGCAGCTGTCCATGCGCGCCGAGATCGACCAGGCCGCCGGCATCGAGGATCTGCTTCGCACCTTTTGCGATCAGCACGTGGTTGAAGTCGTCGTCGGGCGCCATGGTCCGGCGGCGCGACCGCGCGTCGACGATCGCGCGCGGCGTGAACGCCAGCAGCCGCTCGTTCTCCCAGACGTTGGTCTTCTGGTACCAGTAGTACTCGCCCGACAGACCGCCGTAGGCCACGATGAGCGTCGGCGTGTAGGCGGTCCTGCTCTTCCCAAAGAGCGTGACGATGTCCTTGTACAGCTTCGGGACGGGCAGCGAGTGCTCGACGGTCGTGTGCCCGTCGAGGACCATCGTCGCGTTCATGTACAAGAGCGACCCGCCCTCCGGCACCACCTCCATCTTCAGCTCGCGCGCAGCCTTGACGATCATCTGGCGCGCGTCCCTGCGCTGCTGGTTGTAGCTCTTTGCGCTGAACGCGCCGAACGACTTCTGCCGCCTCAGCGTCGCCAGCGCATCTTCGTAGTTGTTGACGACGGCCTTGAACGGCGTTTCCGCACCGTAGAGGATCGTGCCCGTGGAGAAGATGCGCGGCCCGAGCTTCATCCCCGCGCGGACGAGCTCGGCGTTGCTGAACACGGTCTCCGTGTCGTTTGACGGATCGTGCGTGGTCGTCACGCCGAACGCGAGGTTCGCCTGGAGCGGCCAGCTGGCCTGCGCCAGGATGCCGTCTCCCTCGCCGCCGACATGTCCGTGCACGTCGACGATGCCAGGCATGATCGTTTTCCCCGCGACATCGATCCGCTTCGCGCCAGGCGGCACGGGCGCGTTCCGTCCGACCGCGGTGATGCGATTGCCTTCGACCACCAGGGTGCCGTTCTCGATGACGGTCGCGCCGTCCATGGTGATGAGCCGGGCGCCGACCAGCGCAATGGCGCCGCCCGGCACATCGGCCGGCGCTGTCAGGCTGATGTCCACGCCCTTGATCTCCGGATCGTCCGCCTTCGGCAAGCTCTGATCGAGGAAGGTGAAGGTCCGGGCGAGGCTGCGGGTGAAGAGCTCCGGCCCCATCGACCAATGGACCTGGCGGCTGTCGCCGGACCAGTGGATATTGAAGCCCGCGTCCTGTGAAATGCGCGCGGTGGGATAACCCTCCATCGTGGGACTCACATCGATCGGACGGCCCGTTCGGGGGAACGGCGCGACAAACGCGTGCCACCGCTCGGCGAACGCGACCCACTTGCCGTCGGGCGACGGCACAATCTGCGTGGCATTCTCGGACTGGAAATGTACGACATCGTCGCCACCCGAGAGCGGCGAGTCCGGATCGCCGAGGCCCACGCTGACGAGCACGGTCTTGCCCTGCCGCGAGTCGTTCACGAACACGCGCTTCCCGGTCGCGTCGAACGACGGCTCGGTGCCTCCCTCGCGAACGAGCCGCGGCGCCGACGATCCGTCGGCCGGGACGACATGGATGCCGTTGTTGGCGCCGTGGAGCGGGCCCCTGGTGCCGTCCGCACCGGTATTGCGGAACACGATCCACTTGCCGTCGGGGGAGAACGCGGGCTCGGTGTAATGGCCCGGGGCCGTCACGACGTCCCGGCCGCCCGTCCCGTCGGGACGGACCACGCGCACGCGGCCGTAGTCCGCGTCGGTCCAGGTGCTGTGCACGATCCACTGCCCGTCGGCCGACCACCTGGGCGCGAACTCGAACGCGTCCCCGCTCGTGATGCGCCTGGGCCGGCCGCCCGGCAGATCCTTGACGTAGATATGCCCGAGCGCGCCGTACGCGACGCGCCTCCCGTCGGGTGAGACGGTGACGTTCCGCAGCGCCTTGACCTGGAACTCCGGAGTGTGGACGGTCTGCTCGAAGCGCACGGCGTCGTTCACCGTCTGCTCGACGCGGGCGGTGAAGGGCACGGGGGCGCCCTTGCCGGTACCCACGTCGACACGCCAGATCTTGCCTTCGCCCCAGATCAGGATCGACTTGCCGTCCCCCGTCCAGGCGTACTGCGGGTACAGCCCGTGGATCGCCCACGCCTCCTGCAGATCCTTGTCCAGGCGATCGAACACCGCGCGATCGCGGCCGCTCTCCAGATCCCGCACGTACAACGAGCTGCCCAGGCGCACGCGGCGGACGTAGGCGAGCGACTTCCCGTCAGGGCTGACGCGCGGCGTGACGGAACCCCCCTGGACCGAGACCACCGTCCGCTCGCGCCCGGTGTTGAGGTCGCGGCGGACGATCGCGTAGATCGTGCCGTTCGGATCCTTGTTGTATTCGAACTGCTGTCCGGGCGTGACGTCCTTGCTGTAATAGAGGTAGCGCCCGTCGGGGGAAATCGCCGGCTCGCCCGCGTCCTTCTGGAAGCCGTTCTTCTCCGTCACCTGCAGGCCGTCGGAGCCCGCGGCGTGGAACATCCAGATCTCGCCGGCGCCGAGCGAGCGCTGGGCGACGAAGTGCCGTCGCGCGAAGATGAAGTTGCCGTCCGGCGCCCAGGCCGGGCTGTTGATGAACCAGCGCTTTTCGCGTGACACCTGCTTCGGGTTCTTCCCCTCGACATCCATCGTCCAGATGTTCCACAAGCCGTCGCGATCGGAGGTGAACGCGATGCGCTTCCCGTCCGGGCTGAAGCGCGGCTGGATGTCGAAGGCGGGCCCGCTCGTGATGCGAGCGGCCGGTGACGTTCCCGATCCGGCGATCGGCATGGTGTAGATGTCGCCGAGCAGGTCGAACACGACCTGCCGCCCGTCGGGGCTGACATCCAGGTTCATCCACGTGCCTTCCGAGGTGTCGAAGGCGACCTTCTGGGTGGGCCCCAGGTCCGCGGTCACGTCCCACTTCTTGCTGTCGGCCTGCTGGGCCCCGGGGGCGGCCAGCGCCGCGAGGATCGCTGCGGCGATGGCGAGAGTTCTGGCGTTTTTCATCTTCTGCCTTTTACCGACTGACCACTGAAACCAGCTTTGCACTACTCTTTTTCTCGATCTCGAGGCTGCGCCACAGATACCAGCACGCGACCGAACGGTATGGCCGCCAGGCGTCGCCAATCTTCACGATACGTTCGGGCTTGGGCTTCTTCCGCAGGCCGTAGAGCCGCTGGATCGCGGTGACGATCCCGAGATCGCCGACCGGCAGTACGTCGGGGCGCCGGAGGCGGAATATCAGGAACATCTCCGCGGACCACCGGCCGAGGCCCTTCACTTTCACGATCGCTTCTATGACCGAGTCGTCGTCCAACTCGTGGAGCGATCCCACCGGCAGGTCACCGCTCCTGACCTTTGACGCGAGGTCTCTCAGGTAGCCGATCTTCTGGCGGCTGAGTCCTGCCTCGCGGAACTGCGCGTCGGTCAGCGTGAGCAGCGCATCCGGGGTCACGCCCTCCGCCATGCAGGCGACGAGCCGGCCATGAATGGTGGCGGCGGCCTTCGTGGAAATCTGCTGTGCCGTGATGGTGCGGACGAGCGCCGGGAAAGGATCGAGGACGGGCGTGTCGAGCGGCGACCGCGTTCGATATTTCCTGATGACCGCCGCCAGGACGGGATCGCGGCGCATCAAGGCGCGGCGAGCCTTCGCGAACTCTTCGGGGGTCATGGCGCCTAGAGTCTAAGCCAAACAGCAGGGATACGAATCTGCACGCCGCTGCACGCCATTTCATCCCACTGCCCGTCACCGCGCCCCCGTCCTCTTCTGGCCGGGGCCGGCCGCGCCGATACGGAATCACAGGGCATGGGCGGCAACGGCAACGGTTTCGCCGGCATCCATCAGGGCGTGAACATGGCGTACACGAAGTTCTTCTTCGTGACGCCTGGACGCGACGATGAGGCGACGCGCGTCAGGCTGCGCGCGGCGGGCGGTACCGTGGGCCGCGGGTTCTTCAACGATTTCGACGCCGAGGGGCGCGATACGCCGTCGCACGAGACCATCCAGTTCCTCGTCCGGTCGGACACCGGCGGATCTCCGGCGACCGGCGCGCCGTACGCGCTGCAGGTGTGCTCGAAGTACAGGCCGCGGCTGAAGGAAACGGAAGTCGAGCTGCAGCGGCGCGTGGGGGAGTTCGCCGAGATCACCGCGCTCGAGGGGGCGGTGCGGGTCCCCCAGTACACCAGCGCGGAGATGTACTCGTACGCCTACAAGACGGCGCTGCCGCGTGGGTCCGGTCGCGTGCAGAAGAACGTCGTCATCATTCCGATGCGCAAGTCGCAGGAATGGTGGGACAAGCAGGCACTCGATCGGCAGACCTACTTCTATCCGCACGGCGATGCCACGGGCGCGCCCGTCAAGGGACACGCGCGGGCGGCGGAGTCAGGCATCAGCACGATCTACCGGAAGCTCTATTACAATCCCGACGGCCACGGCAGGGAAAACGAGTGGGATTTCGTCACGTACTTCGAGTGCGGAGACGAGCATCTCGCGACGTTCGATCAGATCTGCCGGGCCCTCCGCGACGTGCGCCAGAATCCGGAATGGCGCTACGTCACTGAAGGGCCGGAGTGGCGTGGCAAACGCGTCCTGCGCTGGTAGCTGCTAACGGATCAACAGCGACTGAAAGTGAGGGATCGCGCGGGCGCGCGACCCCCGCCGTCTATTCCTCG
>JANOJK010000720.1:0-7888 GCA_031408165.1 Acidobacteriota bacterium
CGCCGGCATGGCGCAGTGGGGGAATCCGTTCGCGGCCACGATCAAACCAGCACCGCAAATGCTGGCCGGGCGGACGGCGCTCGAGCGCGCGGCGGCGGCCGGGGCGAAGACGCCCCGGGAGCGTGACTACATCAGCGCCGCAGCGGTGCTCTACGGTCGGTTCGAAACCGTCGAGCAGGGCGAGAGGGCGCGCAGGTACCGCGATGCGATGGGGCGACTGTCGGCGAAATACCCGGACGATCCGGAAGCGTCGGCATTCTATGCGCTGGCGCTGGCGGCCGCCGCGGATCCGTTGGAGAAGACCTACGCCGATCAGCTGAAGGCGGGCGCGATCCTCGAGAAACTCTGGCTGACACAGCCCGAGCACCCGGGTCTCGCGCATTACATCATCCACAGCTACGACGTGCCGGCGCTCGCGGCGCGGGCCGTCACCGCGGCCCGGCGGTACGCGACGATCGCCCCCGACGCCCCGCACGCGCTGCACATGCCCTCCCACACGTTCACGCGGCTGGGGTACTGGCAGGATTCGATCGACACCAACATCCTGTCGGCCGCGGCGGCGCGCAAGGTCAACGCTGTCGGCGAGGAGTTGCACGCCAGCGATTACCAGGCGTACGCCTACCTTCAAAGCGGCCAGGACGCCGCGGCACGCCGGGTCGTCGAGTCGGTGGCCGAGATTCTTTCGCGCCGGCGAACTGTCACCGTATCGGCCGCACCGGCGCCGGCCGGCGCCTTCGCGGTGGCGGCCATCCCGGCGCGTTACGCGCTCGAACGGGGCGCCTGGGCGGATGCCGCGCGCCTGGAGGTGCGCCCGAGCGCCTTCGCCTACGCGGATGCGATGACGTGGTTCGCGCGCGCGCTCGGCGCCGCGCGGATGCGCGACGTGCCGGCTGCGCGGGCAGCGGTCGAGGAGCTGCAGAAAAGCATCGACCGCACCGCCGCGGCGAAGGAAACCTACTGGATCGAACAGGTTGCCATCCAGAAGCTCGCCGCGTCGGCCTGGCTGTCCCTCGCGGAGGGCCGGACCGCGGACGCGCTCGCGGCCATGCGCGAGGCGGCCGACCGCGAGGACCGGACCGAGAAGTCGGCGATCTCACCGGGACCGCTCGCCCCGGCGCGCGAGCTGCTCGGCGAGATGCTGCTCGAGCTGAAACAGCCGAAGGACGCCCTCCTCGCCTTTGAGAAGACGATGGCGAAGGAGCCCAACCGGTTCCGCGCCGTCGCCGGCGCCGCCCGCGCCGCGTCGGAGGCGGGGAATGCCGCCGCCGCGCGCAGCTACGCTGCGCAGCTCCTGGCCATCTGCAAGGGGGCCGACGCGCCCGGGCGCGCCGAGATCGGGGCCGCACGCCGACTCGCGGGGCTGAAGCCTGGATCGTAGCTTCCGGAGCGCCGCGCCGGACCGCGCACGACGCTGACGGCGACGGTTCGCGCGTCGTGCGCGTGCGAGCGAAGCTTCCAGGGCCTGCCACGCGGCGCCGGCTCCCGGCGTCTCGTCCGATTGAGGAACACCCCGCCGGTGTCGGCCCCGGACGCTAACGCCAGAATCCGGTGACCGCGTCGATTCGCCCGTCCTGCCCGAGCGTGAACACGTTGGTGCCGTGGCCGCGCGGCGCACCGTCGGCGCCAGCGGCCGTCCAGTCGGCGAGCACCGTCCCCTGGCACTGCCGCGGATCCCCCGTGCGCTGCAGACGCATGCCGGGCATGAAGCGCTGCGCCGCGGTGATGTGCGGGATGAGCTCGTCCAGCCCCTCGATGCAGCTGAAGCGATCGTGCATGCGCAGGTCAGCGGAGGCGATCGCCGCCAGGCTGGCCGCGCGCGCGGCCTCGTCGGGCTCCGCCCACGCGGCGAACCACGCGTCCACCAGCGCCGCGGGGTCGCGATGGATCTCGTCGGCCACGACGTTCGCAAACACCGAGAGCTGGTAGCGCCAACCCTGGACATGGTGGTCGCGCACCGCAGCGTCGGCGAACGAATGCGCGAGGTGCACGCGCGTGCCGCGCGCGGCCGGCTCCAGCCGGATCGTCACCCTGGACGCCCCGGGCGCGATCGGCGTCCCCGTCACGTAGCCGTAGGTGAAGGCGATGCGGGCCGGGGGCGTGAGCTCCACGACTTCCCCCGCGGCTTCGGTACCGTCAGGGTAGCGGACCAGGACGCGTCCGCCCACACGGGCGTCGATCGTCGACCCCGCGCCCCACCACGCGGCCCAGCGCGCCGGGTCGGTGAAGTACCGGAACACCGCGGCCTGCGGCGCTTCGATGAGAATCGTGCGGTCGAGTCGATGATCCAGGACGGTCACGTCTTCCTCCTTCGCCGGCGCATCGGTCTCGGGCCGCGCCGCGACTGTTCGAGCTCCGCCTGCAGCTTCAGCCGCCACAAGGCGTCGTCCCACATGCGTTCGAGCGCCGCGCCGACGGGGCCGAGCACCTCGCGCCGGGCGGAATAGTAGCGGTGCCGGTGTTCGCGGCGGACCTCGACAAGTCCCGCGAGGCTCAGCGTCCGCAACTGCAGCGACACGGCGCCGAACGAGACGTCGGGCATCGCCGCATGGATCTCCCCCGCGGCCATCTCCCGGGTCCACACCAGCCGCAGGATCTCGCGGCGGCGGGGAGAGGCGACGGCGGTGAGCACAGCGGAGTCGAGCAACGGTCAGTAATTTAGATCAAACTAAATTGAGATGTCAAACGCGGAGGATAAGCGGAACGGGTTCGGAAACGGTTCAGGTCCGGCGGGGACGGCGGGTGGACGGTCGGCGCGCTTTGCGTATCACTTCGCGTTCCACGGGTGGGTCATCGGGCGCACGGGCATTTGACGTCGGGCTCGTCTCGATAATCGAGCTGTCAGGCTGAAACATCAGAATCTGCCCGCGATTCCCGGATGTGCGGACCCCTTTCATCGCGTGCTCCAGCATGTCGATCCCGTCCCGGGTCCGCTTCACCACGCTCATGCCCCGTTTCGCGTGCATGCGCGGTGCCGTGTCGACCTCAGCGCGACGATGTGGCGTCCAGGGCCCTCGTGGATGTGGCGTTCAAGGCCGTCGTGCTCGAGAAATTCCTGGCCCGCGGCAGCACCGCGACGCCGATAAGGAACAGCCCGGTCGCGAAGAACGCGAGATAGCCGGTCCCCGGCGATTGCGGCGCCTGGGCGATCGTGCCGAAGGTCGCCGCGTCGAACAGCGCGACGAGCACGCGCCTCGTCTGGCTGCCCGAGGGGTCGGACAGCCCGGCCAGCAGAACGTGGTTCAGGACGAGCGTCGATCCGAGGATCACCGCGAGGCTCCGGAGCAACCGCGCGCGATCGGGCTGCGCGACGAGGGTGTTGAGGAGCAGCACGAAGAGAAACACGTCGACGAAGAAGAGCGGCAGCCCGCTGCGCGGGGCGAGCATGCCAAACACCTGGGACGCCGCGCCGAACAGCGTGACGAGCACGGTCGCGCCATTCGCGTTCGCCACGATCGATCGCGATCCGTGCAGCAGCAGGTCGGGGGCCAACGCGCCGCTGCGGACGAGCGCCGCCAGCAGCATCGTCCCCAGGACGAGCGAAAAGGGGGAGGGGGGCACGACCGCCACGGTCGCGCCGAGCCGCATGCCGGCGAGCAGGATGACAGTGAGGAAGACGAGCGGCAGCACGACCGCCTCGCGGGTCGCGCTCACTTGCGCGCCCCGAACACGCGCATCGGGTTGAAGTCGGACGCCTCGCGCGTGAGGCCGCGCTGCAGCTCGGCGCGCAGCTCGTCGGCCGAGTGCATCTGGAGATCCGGATCGTCCACGACCACCCGTCCGCCGGGCGCGCGCGCGATCGCCGTCTCGACCGCCGCGAGCCCCTTGCCGAACAGCGCGTCGTCGTTAGAGAAGCGCCCCCAGCCCTGGCGGTAGTAGCTGTAGGCCACGTAGAACTGCACCTGCGGATCGCGTTCGGCCGGGTCCGCGCGCTGCAGCGCGGCGCGCGCCTCGGGGAACTGGTTGGCGCGGAAGAACCGCAGTCCGTCCGCGAACGCCACCGGGTCGGGCTGATAGGCGCCGACGATCGACGCCAGGCCGCCCGTCACCTGCGCCACCGTCTGCGGCTGACTTGCGTAGAGCCACGCGATCGCCGCCGCGTACGCCAGCGACGTCACCAGCCCCACGCCGCGGATCACCGGTTCCTTCATGGGCAATAGATCATATGTCTCTCAGGATCACGATCCCAACACGAAGATTACCAAGGTCACAACGATCACGAAGCGATAGACGCCCTGGTAATCTTTGGTGATCTTCGTGAGCGTCGTGAAGAAGCCGTGGCTGCTAACGAAGCTCCGCCTCAAGCCGCCGGGTGACGGAACGGGCGGGCGGGTCGGCGAATCTTCTTCAGCAGGCCTACCGGCGGGCCGCATCGGGGACGCGAGCGAGCACGAAGGCACTGTTGTCGGGATGACGGAGGTTGGCGTAGAAGTTGTCACCGAAGGAGCACGCGAGCGTCGAGTTCGCGGAGATCACGCCGCCGATGGCCCATCCGCCCCCTTCCTGCAGGAGAATCGGGCCGCCGGAGTCCCCCTGGCACACTGAGCTGGCGGTACTGGTGAACGACGTCTGCAGCGTGAGCGCCGTGACGGCCGTCAGTGTCGCGGCGCCGGCCCGCAGGGTCGCCGCGACGCCCGTGGCGTCCCTGCCCCATCCGGTGATCACCGCGGTCTCGCCGACGCGCCCGTCGCGGCTGAGCAGCAGCGACGCCGGCGGGCGGCCGATGTCAGCGGGCATCAGCACGACACCGACGTCGAACGCGGTGGAGTTGGATTCCCGCCATGCGGGGTGGGGCGCGAACGAGGCGGCGGTCTGCTGCGGGCCGGTGCCGGGGAAGACCAGAATGGATGCCGTTGCCGCGGGCAGGCAGTGGGCGGCAGTCAGGATGGCGCGCGGCGCGATCACGGTGCCGGTGCACGACCCCGCCTGGAACCCGGCGCTGTCCTTCATGTTCAGGAGGACGATGGGGGAGCTGGCAGGCGAGCACTCGGCGCCGTTGACGATCGCTGTGGAGCCCGACACGCTCTGCGCGAGCGCCGCGCAGGCGCTGGCCAGGGGCACGGTCGGTGTGGAAGGGGGGGTGGTCGGTGTGGACGGCGAACCTCCGCCGCCGCCGCCGCACGCGGCGGCCAGCACGAAGAAGAAGAGGACGACCGCCCCCTTACCCTTCATCCTCGCTCACGTGCGGGTCCAGCGGAGGAAGCCCTTCGACGCCGCTCGGGGCAGGCCCTTCGACACCGCTCAGGGCAGGCAGCGCGGTGCCCGTCCAGGGCGCGAGCATGCCCGCCTTCACATACGTCAACAGCTTGTCGCGCGTGTCGATGATGTCGAGGTTGCGCATGGTGAGCTGGCCGATGCGATCCTGCGGCGTGAACATCGATTCACCCTTTTCCATCGTCAGCCGCTCGGGCTTGTAGGTGAGGTTCTGGGACGTGGTGTTGAGGATGGAGTAGTCGTTGCCGCGGCGGAGCTCGACGGTGACCTCGCCGGTGATCGCCCGCGCGATCCACCGCTGCGCGGTCTCGCGGAGCATCATCGCCTGCGGATCGAACCAGCGCCCCTGGTAGAGGAGGCGGCCGAGACGGCGGCCGTTGTCGCGGTACTGCTCGATCGTGTCCTCGTTGTGGTTCCCGGTGATCAGCCGCTCGTAGGCGATGAAGAGGAGCGCCATGCCGGGGGCCTCGTAGATGCCGCGGCTCTTCGCCTCGATGATCCGGTTCTCGATCTGGTCGCTCATGCCGAGCCCGTGGCGGCCGCCGATCCGGTTGGCCTCCATGAGCATGTCGACGGCGTTCTTGAAGGTGACGCCGTTCAGCGCGACCGGATGGCCCTCGTCGAAGCGGATCGTCACTTCCTCGCGCTTCACCGCCACCTCGTCGCGCCAGAACGCGACACCCATGATCGGTTCGACGATGGTGACGCCGGTGTCGAGGCGCTCGAGGTCTTTCGCCTCGTGCGTCGCGCCGAGCATGTTGGAGTCGGTGGAGTAGGCCTTCTCCGCGCTCATGCGGTACGCGAAGCCGGCCTTCGTCATGTAGGCCGACATCTCGGCCCGGCCCCCGAGCTCGTCGATGAACTGCTGATCGAGCCACGGCTTGTAGATCTGCAGCGACGGGTTGGCCAGCAGCCCGTACCGGTAGAAACGCTCGATGTCGTTCCCCTTGTAGGTGCTGCCGTCTCCCCAGATGTTGACGCCGTCCTCTTTCATGGCGCCGACCAGCATGGTGCCGGTGACCGCGCGCCCGATCGGGGTCGTATTGAAGTAGGGGACGCCCGCGGTCGAGATGTGGAATCCGCCGCACTGCAGGACCGCCAGGCCTTCGTCGACGAGCTGCCGGCGGCAGTCGATCAGGCGCGCTTTCTCGGCGCCGTAGTCGCGCGCGCGCTTCGGGATGTCGTCGTAGTCGGGTTCGTCGGGCTGCCCGAGGTGAGCGGTGTAGGCGTACGGGATCGCCCCCTTGCTGCGCATCCAGTGAAGCGCCGCGCTCGTGTCGAGGCCGCCGGAGAACGCGATGCCGACCTTCTGTCCGGCGGGAAGACTCTGGAGAATCGTGCTCACGGCTTCAGCCAGTATCCCATGACTGTCCCGATCGCCCCCGCGGCCCAGCGCTCGGAATCCGCGCGGTAGTGGCCACTCAGGATCACCCACAACCCGGCACCGAGGATGACGGCCGAGACCGCGAGCTGCAGGCCGACGCGGACGCGGTCGTCGCCGCGCGCGGCGCGCGGCGCGCGGGGTCCGCTGCGCAGCAGGATGAGCGCGCCGGTACCGGCGGTCGCGAGCAGGCCGGGCACCGACAGAAAGAAATCAGCCATAGTAGGGCTCCGATGGCATCCACCCCTGGACCCTCCACCGAGCTGCAGGCGCAGTTCGGGGAGATCGACATCTACCTGTTCGATCAGCTCCTGAGAGGACGTTTCGACGGGCGCCGCCGGGTGCTCGACGCGGGCTGCGGCGCTGGACGCAACCTACCGTATTTCCTGGCGCGCGGCTTCGACATTTACGCGATCGACGAGGACCCTGCCGCGGTCGCGTCGGCGCGCGCACTGGCGGTGCGGCTGGCGCCCGCGCTGCCGGCGGATCGGATCCGCCAGGGCACGCTGCACGCGCTCCCGTGGGGGGACGGCGGGATGGACGCGGTGGTGTGCAGCGCCGTCCTCCATTTCGCGCGCGATCGCGACGACTTCGAGTTGATGGTGGGGGAGCTGTGGCGGGTCCTGACGCCCGGCGGGCTCTTCTTCGCCCGCCTGGCATCGAGCATCGGCATCGAGTCGCGGCTGACGGCGGCGACTGGCCGCGTCCGCCTGCCGGACGGCTCGGACCGCTTCGTCGTGGACGAACAGCTCCTGCTCGACACGACCCGCAACCTGCGCGGCCGCCTGATCGATCCCATCAAGACCACCAACGTCCAGAACGCTCGTTGTATGACGACCTGGGTCATACAAAAGAATCCCTGATCCCTTATCGCTAATCCGGAATCTCTAATCCTGTATCCCGAATCCCGAATCTCGAATCCCAATCGCGAATCCCAATCCCGAATCCGGTATCGGACTCGGATTCAGGATTAGGGATGCAGGATTAGGGATGCAGGATTCACGATCAGTGATTCGGGATCAGCGATGAGGGACAAGCGATGCGATGTATCCGTTGCGCGCGCGGACCTTGTAGCCCGGCTTCGCGACGCGGACGCGGATGCTGTGGAACTGGCCGTCGCCCGGGTGCGCGGAGACGTAGCCGAGCACGTACTGGCTGTTCAGCTCCTCGGCGATGCTGGCCGTCGCGGTCTCGAGATCAGCGGTCACGCGGACGATCTCGGTCCGGCCGCCGCTCTGCCCGGTGATTTCGTTCAGCGCCTGCACGTTGACGCGCTTGGCGATCGGCTGCGGTTCG
>JANOJK010000744.1:0-1840 GCA_031408165.1 Acidobacteriota bacterium
GTCACGGGCTCCTGCCCGGCCTGCGGCTTCGGCTTGCCGACGATCTCGAAGCCGGTCGCCGCGCCCAGCCCGTTCAGAGGCAGAAAGCTCGTTCCACCGGCGGCGGTGACACCCGGGAGGGCGTCCAGCCGCTCGAACAGCTGGTTGAAGAACGCCTGCTGTTGCGCCGCGTTCGTGTATTTCGCCTGCGGAATCGACACCTTCACCGTCATGGTGCGCGACGGGTCGAATCCGGGATCCACCCGAAGCAGCATGACGAAGCTGCGGAGCAGGAGGCCTGCGCCGACGAGGAGGACCAGCGCGAGCGCCATCTCGATCACGACGAATGCGCTGCGAACGCGCGCGCCCCGCGCGGTGGATCCCGAGCGCCCGCCGTCCTTCAAGGTGTCGGTGAGCTTCGCGCCGGCGGAGGTGAGCGCGGGCGCGATCCCGAAGATGAGCGCGCTGACGAGAGCCACCGCCACGGTGAACAGCAGGACCTTCCCGTCGATGCCGACCTGGTCGAGCCGGGCGATGGGCAGGCGCTCCGCCACCGTGGTCCTGAGTGCGACCACCGCCCACCACGCGAGCACGAGGCCGGCCGCCGCTCCGACGAGCGACAGCAGCACGCTCTCCGCCAGCATCTGCCGGATCAGCCGGCCGCGTCCGGCGCCCAGCGCCGCGCGGACCGCCAGCTCCCGCTGGCGTGCGGCGGCGCGGGCGAGCACCAGGTTGCCGACGTTCGCGCACGCGATCAGCAACACGAAGCCGACCGCGCCCAGCATCACCCAGAGCGCCGGCCTGACCTCACCCGTCATCTGTTCCCGCAGCGGCACCACGTTCGCGGTCCAGCCGGTGTTGAACGCGGGAAAGCGTCGCGCGAGCTCGCCGTGCACGCGCCTCATGTCGTCCTGTGCCTGCGCCATCGACACGCCGTCCTTCACGCGGCCGATCACGCAGATCCAGCGTCCGCGCGGCGTCCGCGCCGCCGGCGCAAAGCCCACGGTGGACCAGACGTCCACCGTCGTGTCCAGAATTGCAAACCCTCTGGGCATCACCCCGACGACGAGATTGGGCCGGCCGTCCAGCGTGATGGTTCTGTTCACGACGGACGGATCGGCGCCGAAGCGCTGGCGCCAGAGCCGATCGCTGATCGTGACGGCGGCCACGCCGGGCGCGTCTTCCTGCGGGGTGAAGTCGCGCCCGAGCGCCGGCCTCACCCCGAGCACCCCGAAGAGCGTGCCGGAGATGTACTGGACCGGCAACTCCGTCGCATCCCCCGCGCCGTTCAGCGTCGTCCGGAACGTCATCGACACCGCCGACAGTTCCTCGAACGACTGATTCAGCTCGCGCCAGTGAATGAAGTTGCCGGGGGAGACGACGTTGTTCTTGCGGTCACGCGGGAGGTTGTGTTCCCACACCACGGCGAGCTTGTCGGCGTCCGCGTAGGGCAGCGGCCGCAGCAGGAGCGTGTCGATGACGCTGAAGATCGCGGTGTTCGCGCCGATGCCAAGCGCCAGCGCGGCGACGGCCACGAAGGTGAACCCCGGTGAGCGGAGCAGCATGCGCCCCGCATAGCGGAAGTCCTGGATGAGGTCTCGCATCATTCGCTCCGGAGGAGGATCAGAGGGTCGATGCGCGCGGCGCGTCGCGCCGGGCCGTAGCAGGCGGCGAGCGTCATCAGGACGAGGGTCGCCGCGGCCCCACCGATCGCGCGCGGATCCATGGCTGTCACGCCGAAAAAGAAGCCCTGCAGCAGGCGCGCCGCGGCCCACCACCCCGCGAGCCCGACGACCGCGCCTGCCGCCGCCACCGCGAGCGCGTGCCCGAGGACCAGGCGCACGATCTGCCGGCTGGTGGC
>JANOJK010000774.1:0-2010 GCA_031408165.1 Acidobacteriota bacterium
TCGCCCCTTCGTCTACCCGGCACCTGACCCTCCGCCGCCCGCGGCCCCGCCGCCCGCCCCCGCGGAACTCGTGCTGGCCGCCCCGCTGCCGACGAAGGCGGCGAAGCCGGCGCCCGCAGTGTCGTCCGCGGTGGCGACGAACCACGGGGGCGCGGTCTCGGGATGCTTCTTCAGGTATCGCGACCACTGGGACGCCAGACCGAGCGCAATCCCGTAGACGATCCATCGGGACTGGATCGCGGCGCCGCCGCGATCGTCATGACGATCGGCCAGCTCTTTGAGGTGGCGCGTGAACCCTCGCCAGCGGGCACGCTGCAGAAGCCCGGCATCCGACAGCGACGTCGTCGCGGCCGCCATCGCGAGGCCGGCGAGGCCGCAGATGAGGAGCGCGAGCGGCATCAGGAAGGGCCACGGGCCATAGTCTCGAATCAGGAGCGGCACCACGATACATCCCACGCCGGCGACGATGAGCATGACGACGGCCGCGACGTTGAGGCGTTGGTGGACCGCCTTCCTCGAGGGGTCGAGGAGCCCGCGCTCGGCCAGGTCGTCATCGAGCGCTTTCGAAAAGCGCCGTGCGGCGCGCGCCAGCCGCGACCGCGCGCGGGACATCGTCACCTCGGCGCCCTGGCCGGCGAACGCGATGCTGAGCGCCTCCTCCTCGTGGCGCGCGAGATCGTGCCGGCCGGGCACCTGCGCCAGCTCGTAGTTGCGCGAGCCGAGCTTGCGCGGCAGCTCGCGCACGATCAGGACGCCGTGATCCGCGAGATCCAGCAGCGTCGCGACCGACGCGAATCCCGAGGCGCGCCCTTTCCCGGCCACCGCCGCCGCCAGCGCCGCCGGCAGCGGTTCGGGCGGTTCCGTGGTCGTCGTGGGGTCGGTCTCGAATCCGGGCGGCGAGTAGGGCTGGCGGATCAGGAGGAGCATCACCAAGCCCGCGACGAAGATGGCTGCTGCCGCCGTCATCCACCGCGGCGCGAGCGCCGACGCGGTCGTCTCCCGCTGTTGCCACGTCGGCGATGTGGTGACGATGCTCCCGGCGGGATAGTGCATTTCGGCAATCACCCACCCGTTCGTGCCGACGTCCGATGCGGCGATCTCGACCGCGCCTTCCAGGATGCGCGCGGTGGATTGCTCCACGCGCCGCGTCTCCACGATCGGCGCCGCGGTCGGGCTGACGGGCGCCGCAATCGTGCCCCGGCTCTCCGCAATCTTGTAGCGGTGTTCCGCGGGCAGCAGCCGCCAGCGGACGACGTCCCGGTCGCCGTCGCGATACGCGACGCCGCGCGCGATGTAGCGAAGCTCGAAGGTATGGACGGAGGGCCCGGCCGGCGCGAACTGCCATTCCACCCTGATATTGCGGCGTCCGCTGACGGCAATGTACCCCGGGCCCTCGCCGCGGCTCACGGGGATGCCATCCATCCGGGCCTCGACGATCTCGATCCCGTCGGTGCGGGACGAGGGAATCTCCCGCCAGACCTTCTGAAACGTGCCGGTCTGGAACTCGAAGGTGATGGTCTCGGTCACGTCGAGGCTGCCGCCGGCGAGGACGGTCGCCCGGACGTCGAACCGCGTCGCGGCGTAATCACCAGGGCCGTCCGCGGCGGCGCCGGAGGGAGCGAGAAGGCAGGCGAGAAGGACGAGGGTGGCCCGCCAACACCCGTGACCTGCCCTGTCACACCAGCCGGATACAGTCGTGGTCATGGTCATCCGCTTCCCCCTGCGTAAGCCCCTGCGTAAGCCCCTGCGTAAGAAGGAGAACCCGCTCGAAACGCCTCCCCCGGGCCTTCACCGCGCTCGTGCCCGTCGCCTTAGCGGTCGAGAGATCGAGCACCGGGAACGCATGCTCGCACATCTCCGGACCCGGAACCCTTCTCAGTAGCCCATTTCGCGCTCAATCGCGCGCACGATGCGATCGAGCTCGTCCACCAGGCGGCCGCCGCCCGCTTCCCGGTACGATCGCACCAGCGACTGGTAGTACGCGAGGATGTCGTCCGCGCCCGCGTTGAA
>JANOJK010000775.1:0-3960 GCA_031408165.1 Acidobacteriota bacterium
TTTCTCGTCAACGCCTTCCTCGGAAAGCGGCTGCCCAAGTCCGTCTCGGGGGGCGTGGCCTGCCTGGTGATGCTCGCGTCGTTCGCCGTCTCCGCCCTGAGCGTGTGGACGCTCGTAAACACGCCCGGCGTGCCGTGGATCGAAGTCACCCTCTACCGCTGGATCGCCTCCGGCGACTTCCAGATTCCGCTGCAGTTCCGGCTCGACCAGCTCTCCTCCCTGATGATCCTCGTGATCACCGGGATCGGCTCGCTCATCCACATCTACTCGACCGCCTACATGCACGAGGAGAGCGACAGCGAATACGCGCGCTACTTCTCGTACCTCAACCTGTTCGCCGCGTTCATGCTCGTGCTCGTGCTCGGATCGAGCTTCCCGGTGATGTTCGTCGGCTGGGAAGGGGTGGGCCTCTGCTCCTATCTCCTGATCGGGTTCTGGTACAAGAAGAAGTCCGCGGGGGACGCCGGCAAGAAGGCGTTCATCGTCAACCGCATCGGGGATTTCGGCTTCATCCTCGGCATGCTGATCCTCTTCGGCCTGTTCGGCTCGCTGGACTTCCAGCAGGTGGCGGCCGCCGCCGCCTCCGGCCCGGTGGAGCACACGATGGGGATTGTGACGGTGGCGACGCTGCTCCTCTTCCTCGGTGCGACCGGCAAGTCGGCGCAGATTCCGCTCTTCACGTGGTTGCCTGACGCGATGGAAGGTCCGACGCCCGTCTCGGCCCTCATCCATGCGGCGACGATGGTGACGGCGGGTGTGTACATGATCGGCAGGAACGCCGTGCTCTTCGAGCACGCGCCGATCACGCTGGCGGTGGTCGCGGGGATCGGCGTCGCGACGGCGCTGATGGCCGGCACGATCGGCCTGGTGCAGAACGACATCAAGCGCGTGCTCGCCTACTCGACGGTCTCGCAGCTCGGGTACATGTTCCTCGCGATGGGCGTGGGCGCGTACGCCGCGGGCATCTTCCATCTCTACACGCACGCGTTCTTCAAGGCGCTCCTCTTCCTCGGCTCGGGCGCCGTGATTCACGCGCTCGCCGGGGAGCAGGACATCCGCAACATGGGCGGCCTGCGCAAGGCCCTGCCGATTACCTACTGGACGTTCCTGATCGGCGCGATCGCCATCGCCGGCGTGCCGCCGCTGGCCGGGTTCTTCAGCAAGGACGAGATCCTGTTCCGCACGTTCGCCGGAGGCCACCGCGTGCTGTGGATCATCGGGCTCGTCACGTCGTTCCTGACCGCGACGTACATGTTCCGCCTCGTGTTCCTGACCTTCCACGGCGAGCGCCGTCATGACGCCCCTTCGCCCGCTGAAGCGGACCGGGCTACGGCGGCGCAAGCGGATGGCGCGCTCGCTGACGCGGGCCACGGCCACGCCGCTGCCTCCGCGCACGGTTCGGCGCCGACCCCGCACCTCGCGCCTCCCGCCTCGCACCTCGGTCATGGCCATGGCGGGCATCTCCATGACGCGCCGCCGGCCATGGCGGCCGCGCTGGTCGTGCTGGCGATCGGATCGGTGGCCGCGGGGTGGGTCGGCATCCCCCACGCGCTGCACGGCAACAACGCCATCGAGGCGTTCCTCGAGCCGGCGTTCGAAGCGCACCAGATGGCGCCGGCCACGGAGTTCCAGGTGATCGAGGGGCGTCCGGGGGGTCAGACCGGGGTCAGACCGGGGCCAGACCAGGGTCAGACCGGGGCCAGACCGGGGCCAGACCAGGGTCAGACCGGGGTCAGCCCCCTTCGCCCCGACGGGGCTACGGCGGGCCAGGGACCAGGGTCAGACCCCGGGAGCGCAGCGGCCGCCACCCACACCGCGCCAGCGGCTGACGAGCGGACCGAGTTACTCCTGATGGGGCTGTCAACCGGCCTGGCGCTGGCCGGGATCGGTCTGGCGGCGTACTTCTGGCTCCGCAACCGCGCGGCCGCCCCGAGGGTCGCCCGCACGTTCGCGCCGATCTACACGCTGCTGCTGAACAAGTACTACGTCGACGAGTTGTACGACGGAGTCGTTGTCCGGCCGGTGCAGCGGATGTCGGTCGGGCTGTGGAAGGGAGCCGACGCGGTCCTGATCGACGGCTCGGTCAACGGCGTCGGCCAGGCGGTGCAGGCTACGAGCACGCTGCTCCGGCAGCTCCACTCCGGATCGGTTCGCGCATACGCGGCGTCGCTCTTCTTCGGGGTGGTCGTGATTCTGGGATGGTACTTATTGAGGTAGTGGAGGCTGGAGGTTAGAGGCTGGAGGCCGGGACAACCCTGGCGCCCCAACCTCCGATCTCCGAGCTCCAACCTCCGACTGAAAATGCTTCTTTCAACCATCGTTTTTCTGCCCTTAGCCGGCGCGCTGCTGGTGATGCTGGCCGGCGGGCGCGGCGATCGTCCCGAGCGCGAAGGGACGGTGCGCGCATTGGCGCTGGCCGTGTCGCTCGTGGCCTTTGCCGCGACGCTGCTGCTCTGGTGGCGCTTCAATCCCGCCGAGGCGGACTTCCAGTTCGTGGAGAACCGGACCTGGCTGCCGCAGTTCGGCATTGCCTACCACCTGGGGGTGGACGGCATCAGCCTGTTCCTGATTGTCCTGACCGGCTTTCTGACGCCGCTTGCGCTGCTGACGTCGTGGCAGTCGGTGCACAAGTCGGTGAAGCTCTTCTCCTTCTTCCTGCTCGCGCTCGAGAGCGCCATGCTCGGCGTCTTCGTCTCGATCGACCTGTTCCTCTTCTACATCTTCTGGGACGCGGTCCTCATCCCGATGTACTTCCTGATCGGGGTCTGGGGCTACGAGCGGCGCATCTACGCGGCCGTGAAGTTCATCCTCTACACGATGGTCGGCAGCATCCTGATGCTCATCGCGATCATCGGCCTGAGCTACGCCCACCAGGTGGCGACCGGCACCCAGAGCTTCGACCTCCTCGAGCTCTACGGCACGGCGCTGTCCTGGAACATGGAGAAGTGGTTCTTCCTCGCGTTCACGCTGGCGTTCGTGATCAAGGTCCCGCTGTTCCCGTTCCACACGTGGCTGCCCGACGCGCACGTCGAGGCGCCGACCGCCGGCTCGGTCATCCTCGCCGGCGTCATGCTGAAGATGGGCACCTACGGTCTGCTCCGCTTCGCCTTCCCGCTCTTCCCGAACGCCGCGCACTACTTCGCCCCCTACATCGCGCTCCTCGCCGTCATCGGCATCGTCTACGGGTCGCTCGTCGCGATGGTCCAGCCCGATCTGAAGAAGCTCGTGGCGTACTCGAGCGTGGCGCACCTGGGCTTTGTCGTGCTCGGGCTGTGCGCGGTGAACATCTACGGCGTGCAGGGCGCCGTCTACCAGATGCTCAACCACGGCGTCAGCACGGGCGCCCTCTTCATGATCGTCGGCATGCTCTCGGACCGGCGGCACACGCGGCTCATCGCCGAGTTCGGCGGGCTGAAGGCGGCGATGCCGCGCCTGGTCGCCTGCTTCCTGCTCGTCACGCTCTCGTCGATCGCGCTCCCCGGCATGAACGGGTTCGTGGGGGAGTTCCTGATCCTGCTCGGCGCCTTCCGCGCGTTCCCGCGGCTGACCGTCTTCGCCGCGTCCGGCGTCATCCTGTCGGCGGTCTACATGCTCTGGATGTTCCAGCGCGTGAACTACGGCGAGGTCACCAACGAGAAAAACCGGAACCTCCCGGACCTGACCACGCGCGAGTGGGTCCTGATGATTCCGACGATCGCCGTGGCCATCCTCATGGGCATCGCCCCGGGTTTCTTTCTGAAGCCCATGGAGCCGTCGGTCATACGCGTGATCGATCGCATCAACGGGACGCCGGTGGCACGCACCACTAGTACGCCCGACCTGAAGGTCGGGCTTACTGGCGGTCCGAAGCGCGAGGCGGAGGTGAAGCGATGAGCTCCTTCGCCGCCACCATCCCGATCCTGATCGTCGTCCTCTCCGCGATCGCCGCGCTGCTGGCCGAGGCGATCCGCCATCCCGGCG
>JANOJK010000853.1:0-4248 GCA_031408165.1 Acidobacteriota bacterium
TGGTACGCGCTGAAATCCACCGACCTCTCGATTCTCGGCCCGATCAACGCCTACAAGGCTGTCCTGGGGCTGCTCCTGGCCGTGGTCCTGATCGGCGAGGTGCCGAACCTGTTCGGTCTGATCGGCGTGGCGCTGATCGTCGCCGGCAGCTACTTCGTCATCGACCGAGTGCCGGGCCAGGGGCACCGCAGCGCATTCCGCCAGTTCACCCGGGAGCCGGGTGTTCAGCTGCGATTCGCGGCTCTCATCTGTTCCGCGACTGAGTCGGTCTTCCTCAAGCGTGCTCTCCTTTTGTCGTCCCCGTTCACGACGTTCCTCATCTGGACGGTGCTCTGCTTCGCAATCGCCGCGACGGCCGCCGCCCTCCTGAGAAGGGACGTTGTGACGGAAGTCACGCGCCTCAGGAGCGAATGGCGCACCGTGCTGTGGCTGGCCGCTACGACTGCGCTGATGCAGCTGACGACCATCCTGACGTTCGGGAAGCTGCAGGTTGGCTACTCGCTTGCGCTCTTCCAGCTCTCGACACTCATTACCGTTTACCTCGGCCATCGCTACTTCCAGGAGCGCAACATTCGACGTCGTCTGTTTGGCTCGCTGGTCATGGTGATTGGCGCGATGTTGATTGTCACGCTCGGTCACACAAGTGGGCACTCGACAAGGCCGACGGGTCCCTCGCGATCGCCGTCGATGGTTCGCTGATCCTGGCGACCTGCTCAAACGATTCAACAGGGGTAACATCGGGTATGAACAAGTCCGCTCGCAAACGGAAGGCGTTGTCACCCAAAGAGCTTGAAGAACTGCTCAGAGTGTTGAAAACCCGTTTTGAGAACAACATGAGTCGCCATCAAAGTCTCGAATGGGCGAAGGTGCAGGCAAAGCTGGAAGCATATACAGACAAACTGTCGTCACTTCATGAAATGGAAAGGACCGGCGGTGAACCGGACGTCGTTGGTCAGAACAGAGAGACGGGCGAATACTATTTTTATGATTGTTCGGCGGAAAGTCCTCACGGCCGCAGGAGTGTTTGTTACGACCGCGAAGCGTTGGAGACAAGGAAGGAACACAAGCCAAGAGACAGCGCTATGAATATGGCGGCCGCCATGGGCATTGAGATCCTGACGGAAGAACAGTATCGGGAGTTGCAGACCCTCGGCAATTTCGACAGGAAAACGTCAAGCTGGGTGAAAACACCTGCTGACATTAGAAAGCTCGGCGGCGCCATCTTTTGTGATGCCCGTTATAACCATGTCTTCACGTATCACAACGGTGCGGAGTCTTACTATGCCGCCAGGGGTTTCCGTGGATCGCTGAAGGTCTGAAGCCGCGTCCGCGTGGCCACCCTGAGTATCGACCAGCGGCCCTCTACGCAAAGTTCGGGATCGTTGCGGCTGTCAGAACACGCGACTGACATCGGTCCTGGCGAAATCATCGCCTTTGAAGAGGAGGGGTTCGCCGGATGTGCGAGCGAGCGCGTAGGCGAACAGGTCGCCGAAATTGAGAGCCGCGGCGTGACGACCCTTGCCGAAGCGCCGATACCCCCTTCGCGCTTCGGACACCTGTTCCGCGTCAACGGGGACCACCACGACCTCGGCCTTTTGGATCAGCACATCGAGTTCGCGCCCGCCCGGCTCGCCCTTCCGGGCCTCGATGACCAGGGCCGCTTCGAGCAGGTTGGCCGCGGAAACCAGACGAGTCGTATCCTCCTCCACCGCCGCGCGGAATTCCTCGGCCTCCGGTTCGTCGAGCAGCAATGCGAGCAACGCGGACGTGTCGAGGACCATCAGCGAGGCAACCCTCGCTCGTCGTAGCCGAGAATGTCATCGGCAGAACGATCGTCGAGGGTCGGTAGCTGGGCACAGCGCTGTGCGATCTCGCGGAGTTCGTCGCGCAGCCGATGGCGCTTGGATCGGCCGCGCAGTCGAGCAAGGCGTTCCCGCAACGCGACCACGACCGCTGTCGTGAGCGTCTCCCCCGTGCGAGCGGCCACTTCCCGGGCCAGGCGGTCGGCTTCAGGGTCTTTCAGGCTCAGCGCCATGGTTCCTCATGTCTAGAAATATACCACATGTCTATAATGACCCGGTGGCCAGGGAAAACGCACGGCCGCGCGATCCGCGATCAATGACGGATCGGCAGGCGGTATGAGAGTAAAACTCCTGCGACGTTAGTGCGATCAGGGCGCCGGATGGGAATCACCCTGGCGGGGTCGGTACCTACGGTGGGACGATTATAGCTTTGATAGCCGTCGGATCCAGTTGGTGTGGTATGTCTGCGGGTCGGATCGCAACGTCGGTTCGCGAGGGGTCTTCCAATGCGCCTGTTGATTACGCTCGCAGCAGCGTTGCTGCTGCTCACATCCTCGGCCGCGGGCATCCAGCAGGCGCCGCCAGACAGGCCCAATGTCGTGTTGATCATGACGGACGATGCCGGGTACGCCGACACCGGCAGCTACGGCGCGACCGACATTCGCACACCGAATATCGATAGCCTCGCCCGCGATGGCGTCAGGCTCACGGATTTCTATGCGAATGCCATGTCATGCACGCCAACACGAGCCGGACTTATCGCCGGCCGATATCAGCAACGTTACGGAATCGAGTTCGTGTTGCCGGCGCCAGACCTTCCAGGTTCTGATTGGGGGTTACCGCCGTTGGCGCATTCGCTGCCGCGGCTGATGAAAAACAACGGGTACGCGACCGCGCTCGTTGGCAAGTGGCATCTTGGTTACAAGCACGAGTTCTCGCCTCGTGCTCACGGTTTTGACTTGTTCTTTGGCTCCAAGAGCGCTGCTATCGACTATCACACGCATTTCACCGCTCGCCCGAGCGAAGGCGCGCAGTTCATCAGCGCGCAGCCGGATCTCTGGGAAGATGACGCGCTCATCGAACAAGACGGCTACATGACGGATCTGATCACGCGCAGGTCCATCGAGTTCATCAACCGGAATGCGACACGGCCGTTCTTCATCGACGTGGCCTTCAACGCGCCACACAGCCCGGTTCAGCGCCCCGATGATCCCGCACGCACTCCAGCGCCAGGTGGTGCCACGCGTGCCGACTATGCGGCGGTGATGGAGCGCGTCGATCGTGGCGTGGGCGAGATCCTGCAGACGTTGCGAACGCGCCGGCTGGAGCAGAACACGATCGTGATCTTCACCAATGACAACGGCGGGGTTGGGCTGTCACACAGCGCGCCGCTGTTTCACCGCAAGTTCTCGGCGTGGGAGGGTGGCATCCGGGTGCCGGCGCTGCTCCGATGGCCGGGTCGAATCCCTGCCGGCACGGTCTCATCACAGGTCGGCATTACGATGGATTTGACCGCGTCGATCCTGGCGGCGACCGCCACGCCCGTGCCTTCGGACGCGCGACTCGAAGGCGTGAACCTGTTGCCGATTCTCGAGAGGAAAGCCCCGCAGTTGGAGCGGACCTTCTTCTGGCGCACCGGAGGGCCAAGCCCGGTGAACATGAACCAGAAGGCGGTTCGCAGCGGCGACTGGAAACTGATGATCGATGGCGCGGTCACGCGAATCTTCCTGTTCAACGTGAAGTCTGACCCCGGGGAACGCCAGGACTTGTTTGCACGGCGGCCAGATATTGCGCAGCGATTGCAGCAACTGCTCACTGAATGGGAACGCGATGTAGACGCCGAGGCGAAAGCGTTCGCGGCGAGACGGCAATAATGGTTGCAGCTGGAAGGCGAAGTACGGCGGCATGGGAGCTCAGTCCGCCAGGCGAAATCGCGGAGGCGGGCGACCTACGATGCCGAGAGGGCCGCGGGGGGCTGAGGCAGGGTTGACGCATGGGCTCCTCAAGTCCCGCGGCAACGTCCTGCGCGTCGAGACGCTGTCGGCCGCGGGGATCTACGCCTTGATGTCGTTCACCGTCGCGCTACGCCGAAAGAGGAGCGGAAGCGCTCTTCAGTATTTTCGAGGAGCGACAGTGGTGCGGGCACGTATCCTGCACGGGCTGCGGAGGGGCAGTATGCGCAAGTTTGTTGGCGGGCTCTACTGGATAGTCGTCGCGTCGCTCGGCAGCGGGGAGGTCTTTGCTGAGCGGCAGGGAACGATCACAGCGCTAACGCTGTCACCGGCGACGGCTGAAGTCGGCGCACCAGTGACCGCGACCGCGACCGGTTCTGCCGGCCCCTGTGGCGCTGTGCACATCGACTGGGACGACGGCACCGCGATAACTTACGCCACAGAAACGTTGCCCGTGAAGCAGACGCACGTCTACAAAGCCACGGGCGCGTTCG
>JANOJK010000859.1:0-4271 GCA_031408165.1 Acidobacteriota bacterium
TCAAAGCGACCCGGCACGGCCTCGCACGACGCCCGAAGAGTGTGAGACGGCTACGCCAGGAGCGCCGCCTTGCAGAAATCGATCGTCTTGGCGATTTCCTTCAGCCGGTCCGAACCGGCGGGCACCGGGTACTCGAACTCGATCGTGGCCTGGATCGGCCATTTGTTGTCGCGGATCAGATGCAGGACTTCCTTGATAGGCGTGTCCCCTTCGCCAAACGGCGTGTTCGCCCCTTCGTTCGCCTTGCGGTCCTTGATATGGACGTGGGTGATCCGCGCGTGGTGCTGCTTCATGAACTCCATGGGGGAGCCGAAATTGCCCGCGATGAAGTGGCCGATGTCGAGGTTCGCGCCGTTGTGCTTCGCAAAGCCGAATGCCGTTTCGAAATCCTTGGGCGTCTGCTTGGTGTGGGCGTGGTAGCCGACCATCACGCCGTGCTTGTCGGCGAACGGTCCTACGCGCTTCGCACCCTCGACTTCCAGCTCGCACGAGATCGCCTTTGCGCCGACCGCCTTCGCCAGCTTGAAGGCGTAGTCCATCTCCGGATCGGAGAACTGGTAGATCCCGTCGTACTTCAGGACCTCGATGCGCACCCCGGCGTCCTCCCATTTTTTCCGGGACGCTTCCGCCTTCGCGGGGTCGGCCGTCAGCCGCCACGCGCGGAGCTGTTCCGCCCCGGCCTTCTGATCCGATCCGCGGCCGCCGCTGGCGGGCGCCCCCATCGCCAGCTCGACGGGCTGCGATCGCAACTCGACGGCGCTGATGCCGAGCGCCACGGTCTTCGCCAGCGTCTCGTCGATGTTCATGTCGCGGCTGCCGTAGTTGTAGGGGAGGTTCATCCCGACCTGGACACCGGCCCACTTCGAGTTCGGCCTGGCCTGAAATCCCGCAAAGACGTCCCGCGGCAGAAGGCCCGCCACCGGCAGCGTCAGCATCAGTTTTCCGAGTTCGCGGCGCGTATACTCCATCGTTCCTCCTGATAGTGCTTCGCCGCGCAGTGTATCATCCGGCCCATGGACGCGATCAACCGCTGGACGGGCTGGGCCCTGCTGGGCGTGGTGCTGACGACGGCCGCGGCGTGGGCGCAGGACGGGATGCGCCAGCGTTCCATCGCGGCCGAGAAACAGGGCCTCGTCGAGCCCTTCAAAGGCGTAACCGCGGATGGAAAGATCGTCCCCGATCTCTTTGCCATCCGGTCGACGGGCGTCTCGACCGAACCGGTGCGCAAAGCCGCGGAAGCCTTCCTTGCCGCCCTGACGCCGGCACAGCGCGGAAGGACGACCTTCGCGCTGGATGACGATGAGTGGCGGAAGTGGATGAACCAGCATTTCTACGTCCGGCAGGGGGTCAGCTTCCTGGAGCTGTCGCCCTCGCAGCGCGAGAGCGGGCTCGCGCTCCTGCGCGCCGCGCTGAGCGCCCGCGGCCTGAAGCAGACGCGCGACATCATGCGGTTGAACGAAACGCTCGGCGAGCTGAACAACAACGACTTCGAGCAGTACGGCGAATGGCGCTATCACGTGACCGTGATGGGGACGCCGTCCGCGACCGAGCCGTGGGGCTGGCAGCTCGACGGCCATCACGCCATCATCAACTACTTCGTCCTCGGCGATCAGGTCGTCATGTCGCCGTTTTTCGCAGGCTCCGAACCCGTCATCGCCTCGTCGGGCAAGTACCAGGGGACGGCCGTCCTGCAGGACGAACAGAATCGCGGCCTTGCCTTCGTCAACACGCTCGACGAGGGGCAGCGAGGGAAAGCGATTCTGTCGGCGGACAAGACGCGCAACAACAACCTCACGGAAGCGTGGAAAGACAACGCCCTCGTCCCCGTCGCGGGCATCACGGCGTCGGACCTGTCGGACGCGCAGCGGCGGCAGCTCGTGGCGCTCATCGCGCTGTACGTCGGCAACATGGACGAGGGGCACGCACGGGTGAAGATGAGCGACGTCGAGCGGCATCTCGCGAACACGACCTTCGCGTGGATCGGCAGGACCGAGCCGTCGAGCGTCTTCTACTACCGGATCTACAGCCCGGTGATCCTCATCGAGTTCGATCACCAGACGCCCGCCAACCTCCGGCAGCTCGCCGCGAACCCCAACGTGCCGAACCACGAGCACATCCACGTCGTGGTGCGCACGCCCAACGGCAACGACTACGGGAAGGATCTGCTGCGGCGGCATTACGCGCAGCATCCTCACTCCGCTGCGTTCGGCGTGCCCGGGGCGCGCTGACGGCCGTGTCATCGTGAGCCTCTTCTCGAGCCACCGGCGACAAACCACAAACGACAAACGACAGAACGCGCCGGTCACGAGGTTGTCGATGAACAGGCAGGTCCTTGCAAAGCCCCTATTCCCCCTGATGGTCGTTGCGGCGCTCGTCGCGCCAGCCATGGCGCAGCCGTCGAGGCCGCAGAAATCCGGAAAGGCGCCGACCGACGCCGATTTCGCCAACGCGAAGCCCGGCCGCGATCCCAACCAGGCGATCGACGAGGAATACACGAAGGGGATCCGCAGATACACGACGGAAACGTATTTCACTTCGCCGCTGGTGGACTACCTGCCGGCGTCGAAGACCGTGCCGACGCCAAAGGCCGTGCTCGGCGACGTCGCGGGCGCAGAAGGCAAACTGCCGTACTCCAAAGAGGTGTACGAGTACATGCGCCTGCTCGCCAAGGCGACGCCGCGCGTGCGGGTCTTCACGATCGGGACGACGGAAGAGGGGCGCGAGATGATCGCGGTGGCCGTCGCGTCGGAAGCGCTGATGGCGAGGCTCGATCAGAACAAGGCGGATCTCGCCAAGCTCGCCGATCCGCGGACCATCAGGATGGACGACGCGGTGGCGGACGAGATTGCCAGACGCGCCGCCCCGGTCTACTACCTCACCGGCACCATCCATTCGACCGAAGCCGGCTCGCCGACCGCGCTGATGGAGCTGGCCTACCGCCTGGCGGTGGACGACAGCCTCTACATCCGCAATATCCGCGACCACGTCATCACCCTCATCACCCCGGTCGTCGAAGTCGACGGCCGCGACCGCATCGTGGACGCGTACGAGTGGCGCAAGAAGCATCCCAAGGCGACCCCGATGAGCAACGTCTACTGGGGTCATTACGTGCAGCACGACAACAACCGCGACGCGATGGCGCTGACCTTGAAGCTGTCGCAGAACGTGCTCGGCACCTTTCTCGGGTGGAAGGCGCAGGTCCTGCACGACCTGCACGAGTCGGTGGCGCTCCTCTACGACAACACCATCGGCAACGGCCCCTACAACGCATGGCTGGACCCGATCCTGACCAATGAATGGCACCTGATCGGCTGGCACAACGTCAATGAAATGACGCGCATGGGCATGCCCGGTGTCTTCGCGTGGGGCTCGTTCGACACCTGGTCCCCCGGCTACCTGATGTTCATGGCCGCGACGCACAACGGCATCAGCCGGCTGTACGAGACGTTCGGCAACGGCGGCAGCGCCGACACCGAGGAGCGGACGCTCACGGCCAACGACACGTCGCGCACCTGGTTCCGCCAGAACCCCGCGCCGGCCCGCGTGCGGTGGTCGCTCCGCAACAACAACAACTACCAGCAGACCGGCATCCTGGTCTCGCTCAACCACTTCGCGAACAACCGGGTCTACTTCCTGCGCAACTTCTACGAGAAGAGCAAGCGCTCGATCATGAAGCCGAAGGTCGAAGGGCCGGCGGCGTACGTCTTCCCGGCGAACGATCCGCGCCTCGGCACGCAGGCGGAGCTGCTGCGCGTGCTGCAGAAGCAGGCGGTGGAGATCTCGCGGGCGACCGCGCCGTTCAGCGTGACGATCCCGGGGCGCCCGGCGCCCGCGGGCCGTGGCGGCGGCCGCGGCGGCCGCGGCGGAGGAGGGGCCGGCGGCGCGGATCAGCCGGCCGGCGATGCACCGGCTATCCCGCCGGCGCTCACGCCGCCGACGAGGCGCGAGTTCCCGGCCGGCAGCTACATCGTCCGGCTCGACCAGCCGTACTCCCGGATCGCCGACGCGCTGCTCGATTACCAGTACTGGTCGCCGACCGAGCCGCAGGCGCGCCCGTACGACGACACCGGATGGACGTTCCCGGAAGCCTTCGCCGTGCAGGCGGTCCGCGTGACCGACGTGAAAGTCCTCGACGCGCCGATGGAAATAGTGAAGGGGGACGTCAAGCCGCCGAGCGGCGTGTCGGGCGCCGGCACCGTCTTCGCGATCAACCACAACGCCGACAACGCGCTCATCACGCTGCGCTACACGATGAAGGACGCCGACATCGA
>JANOJK010000860.1:0-1830 GCA_031408165.1 Acidobacteriota bacterium
CACGAGAAATATCCCGGTGCCGGATGAGATCGCCGCAGGAGCGCACGTCCAGCGCCTGCTCGATCTCAATGCCGGCAACTGGTGCGGGTTCGGCCAGTGCAGCGCTCATGACCAGCGTGGAATCGGTGGTCAGACGGTCGCTTCGGCCGGGAGGACGGCGTCATCGTCGTGTCGTTTGTGGCATCTTTGTCGTCCTGCTATACGTGCATCCTCTGCGGCTAACCTCCAGTTGCGGTGCCGAGCTCACAACGCCTTCGAGGCGGAGGAGTGGTTCGGGCCGCTCACTGTGCGTGAACGGGCGCCGGCGTATGGCGGTCGAGGGGACTCGGTCCGGACCTGGTTGAGCGGGCGCGCCGCCGTCTTCCCCAGGTCGGCCCTTCAGTGGAGAGCCAGCTGGCGAGAGATCGAGAAGGTGCCGCCAGCGCCTCGTGGAGAAGCGCTTCCAGGAGGCGGCTGCTCTCCGTCGCGGCTGTTTCGATCTGCGCCTCCAGCCGGTCGCACACCGCCATCAGCTCGTCCACCTTGGCGACGATGCGGTGCTGCTCAGCGAGAGAAGGCACAGGGACAGCCCCTCGTTTAAATTTGTTGCACTGATTCCCCGGATACCAACGGCTGTGGCGCAATGTTGCTCGATCTCCAGCCAACCACGCCGGACTCACCAAAAGTAGCGGATCAGCGCGGGCAACGCGACATCCGGCAGCAGCCGGAGGCGTATCAGCTTATCGGGATAGATCGGGTTCAGTGCGAGGTAACCGCGGTACTCCGATAGAGAACTGACTGCCGTAGTTCCTTGACCTGTTCGATGCGTACCGTGAGCCGCGGAAGGTGACTGAGTTGGAACCGCACGGACTCCTGCAGCTGCGCTGCCTCTGCCGCGCTCCGCGGAACCCTTCACCGGCACCTCGCGGAGGGCGAGTGGACGGCAGCCTGTCTGGTCCCAGCCACACACGGCGTCGTGCGCCAGCTGACGTTTCAGCGATGCCAGCGCAGGATGTCGTCCTCGACCTCTACGGTGGCGCCGGGGTCGGCCTTGCGGATCCACTGCACCAGTTCGGGCACTGTTGGATAACCACCCGTACCGTCAAAGACGCGCATGTCGTCAATGAGCACGACGTGGCCTGACACCCGATGCGCACGAATGGCGGCGAGCTCCTGGACGATCGGGCTATCGAGAGCTCCGCGGGCCGTGACCGGTCCCGAGTAATGGGCATCGAGCCAGAAGAGCGCCGGCTCGCCGAGGGTCGCGAGCACGTCCTGCAATCGGGCGCCGCTGTCTCCTTCGAGGAGAATGACGTGGGGGGCGTCGCGAAAGCGCTCCACCGCCCGGGCGTGCCAGGTTGGATCGAGCTCGATAGACGTAATCCGATCGAAGAAGGGCAATGCGGCGTCAATCATGCCGCCGGCAAACGTGCCTGTCTCGACCAGCACGCGCAGGTTGAACCGGCGTTGATACGCCTTGACAATCGCCTGCTTGACGTGCGGCGGCGGCGGGATCGGACGCCCGGCTATTCGCCACTGCCACACGATGCGCCGCTCCGTGAACGGCCGGACGACGGGCAGCATGGAAAAGCGGCGCCAGGCCGCGAGTGCACCCATCGGTCGAAGTATCTCACGCGGAGCGAAGACCGGCGCGGCCGGCGCGACGAAGCACACTCAGGACGCTCGAAGACAAGCTGCAGATCGAGATCGCGATTAGTTTCTGAAGGCGGTCGTGGATCCGGCCAACCAGCCGTGCTCGTGCACTGCGCCTCGGGCAACCGCGCCTCGGCGCTGTGGATGATCAAGCGAATGGTGGTGGACGGATGGGACGCGTGAGACGCAGCCGCTCAC
>JANOJK010000938.1:0-2887 GCA_031408165.1 Acidobacteriota bacterium
GGTGAGCGCGGCGGTCCGCCACCAGCGGCTCCGCCTTCAGCACCGCCGCCCGCTGCGGCGCCCACTCCACCGGCGGCCCCGCCGTCCGTCGCGCCACCCGCCGGAGGCCCACCGGCCGCGGGTGCCCCCGCGGGTGCGCGGCCCGCGCCGCCGGCTCCGGTCGAGAACCGCCTGTACTTCGCAGACTATCGCGACGTCGAGGGCATGCAGTTCCCCTTCCGGCTGCGCCGCGCTGTGGGGGCCGACACCATTGAGGAAACGACGTTCGATCGCTACAGGATCAACCCGAAGATCGACCCGAAGAAGTTCGAAGTGCGAAAACAGTAAGGACCGACATCATGATTGCAGTCCTCGTCGCTCTGTTGTCGATCGTCCCGGCGGTCCCGGCGCCTGTCCGCTCCGGCACGCAGCCCGCGAAGGACGCGCGCGTGACGCTTACCGTCGTCGATCAGACCGGCGCGGTGATCCCGAACGCCACGGTGACCGTGACACCTGCCGGCGCCGCGGACCCGAAGGCGGCGGCCGCGCCGGTGCGGACGACGGAGAAGGGGGTTGCCGTGGTGACCGGCCTCGCACCCGGCCGGTACGCGATTCAAGCGGAGTTTGCCGGGTTCGAGACCCGTGTCCTGAAGGACGTGCTGGTCAAGGCGGGCGACAACAAGCATGTCGCCGTGCTCGCCATCCAGGGGCTGCAGGATTCGGTGACGGTGTCACGCGACGCGCGGGAGGCGGCGTCGGATCGCCGCGCCACGTTCGGGTCGGCGATGACGAGGGAACAGATCGAGGCCCTCTCGGACGATCCCGACGAGATGCAGCAGCAGCTGCAGGACATCGCTGGCGCGAACGCGGTGATCCGCGTCGACAGTTTCGAAGGGGGACGCCTGCCGCCGAAGTCCACGATCAAGGCGGTCCACATCACGCGCGACGCGTTCGCCGCCGAAAACCACTTCGCCGGCGGGCTCTTCATCGACATCATCACGCAGCCGGGCACGGGGCCGCTGCGCACGAACATGAACATCCGCTTCCGCGACGGGTCGATGAGCGGGCGGCCGCCGACCGAGTTCGCGACCGCCAAAGGGCCCGAGCGCAGCCAGTCGTACAACGGCGGCATCGGCGGATCGCTCATCAAGCAGAAGGCGTCGTTCTCGATCAACGTCAACGGCAGCACCAGTTTCGATACGCCGTACTTCAAGTACAACACGCCCGGCGGACAGGAGGTGCGGTCGCTCGCCCCGCGCCGGCCGCGCGACAACGTGTTCATCTTCGGGCTGTTCGACTACGCGATCACGCGCGACCAGACGCTCCGGCTGCACTACATGGAAGAACGCTTCACCAGCAAGAGCCTCGGCATCGGCGGCTACAACCAGGTCGACCGCGGTTACTCGAGCGAGGACAGGAACCGCACCCTGCGCATCCAGGAGGCCGGGCCGCTCGGCCGCCGTTTCTTCATCAACACCCGGGCCAACATCAGCGTCGCGCGCTCGACATCCTCGTCCATCTTCGAAGGGCCGACGATTCAGGTGCTGGAGGAGTTCACGAGCGGTGGCCAGCAGCAGCGCGGCGGCACGCGGTCAAAGACGGTCAACCTTCAGTCGGACCTGGACTACGTCCGCGGGATGCATTCCGTGCGCGCCGGGATTCAGCTCGAGGGCGGAAGCTATTTCTCCAATGCGTCGAACAACTACCTCGGCACCTACACATTCGAGACGATGGAGTCCTACCTGGCCGGACAGCCGCGCAGCTTCACCAGGCGCGACGGCGATCCGACGCTCCGGTACTGGAACCTGCAGGCCGGCGCGTACCTCCAGGACGACATCCGCGTGCGGAAGAACCTGACGCTGAGCCCGGGCATCCGGTACGAGGCGCAGACGCACCTGAGCGACGTGAACAATTTCGGCCCGCGGTTCGGCGCCACGTGGTCGCCGGGCAAGAGCGGGAAGCTGACGCTGCGGGGCAGCGCGGGCGTCTTCTACGACTGGCTGTTCGCGAACATCTACGAGCAGACGCTGCGCGTCGACGGCTTCCGCCAGCGTGAGCTGAACGTGATCGATCCGTCGTTCCCCTACGCGGGAGAGACCGGGGTCCTCCCGCCGACCAACCGGTACCTGCTGGGCGAGGGGCTCCAGATGCAGCGCAACTTCCGGCTGAGCGCCGGATTCGAGCGCGCGGTGACGCGCATGCTGCGCGTCAACGCCGGGTATTCGCACACCAGCGGCGAAAACCTGATGCGGGGTCAGAACCTGAACGGACCGGACAACGGGATCCGGCCCGATCGGACGTTCGGCAACGTCGTCCAGGTGGTGGGCGACGCCGAATCGCGGCAGCACACGCTCAACGTCGGCGCGATCCTCAACTTCAACGCGACGCCGAGCGGTGGCCCGATGATGTTAGGGCCCGGCATGATGATCAGGTTCGAGGGCGGACCACCCCCGCCGCCCGCTCCAGGCGGGGCGGCCAATCCGGCCAACGCGCGGTGGAACTGGCGCCGTATGAGCATCTTCGGCAACCTGGGCATCGGACGCACGCTGAACAACACGGACGGCGCGTTCAGCCTGCCCGCCACCGGGCGCATCGCCGACGACTGGGGACCCGCTAACCTCGACATCCGGCGCCGCTTCAACCTGGGCTGGAGCAGCCAGCAGCTCAAGAATCTCAACGTGAACATGAACATGAACGTGTCGAGCGGGTCGCCCTACACGATTCGGACCGGCTTCGACACCAATCGAGATCTGCTCTTCACCGATCGCCCGGAGGGCATCGGCCGCAACAGTGCGCGCGCCAGCGGGCAATTCACACTGAACGGCAACTTCTCGTACTTCCGGCAGTTCGGCAAGCCCGTGCAGATGCCCGGCGGCATCAACTTCCGGGCGGAAGGGGGCGCGCTCAC
>JANOJK010000953.1:0-4394 GCA_031408165.1 Acidobacteriota bacterium
GTTGCCGCTGTCGTCCACCGCCCGCGTGCGGATCGTCGCCGATCCCAGCACGCCCGGCGACCAGTCGAAGCTCCACGTCGTCGTGCCTTCGGCCACGCGCCAGGTCGTCCCGCCGTCGACGGAAACCTCGACGCTCGCCACGACGCCGCCCCCAAGCTCGGTCGCCGTGCCGCTGATCGTCACCCGGTTGCCGTTCTCCACCTGCCCGCCGTTGGGCGGCGAGGTGATGACCGACGTTGGCGCGAAAATGTCGCTCGAGGGGCTCGTGCCGGTCAGTGGCCTGGCCGGATCGGCCCCGGTTTGCAGCGAGCCTGGCTGCGCGCCCATGTCCGCCAGCAGGTTCACGGTCGCCTGCTGCATGGCCTGGTCGGGTACGTGCGCCGCCGGCGAGCCGAGATCGTGCGTGCCGTCGAGGCCCCAGCTCCACTGCACCGTGCCGGCGCCGAACACGAGCGCGCCGCTGTTGTGGCGGTAGAGCGTCAGGTTGTGCGTCGCCGTACCGATGCCCACGGTGGAGCCGTAATCGATGATCTTCTCCACGTTCGGAACCGTCGTCGCGGAGAGGTGGATGATGCCGGCCGGGCGTGCACCGTTGTCCAGGTCTTCGTCCCACTCGTAACCGAGCGATTCGGGCGACAACGTCGCCACGCCGGTCGTGAGGTCCGCGACGCGGGTGTTACGCCACAGGCGCATGCCGGCCATCGAGGCGGGCACCGTGATTGCCGTCGTACCGGTGTTGACGGTCCAGATCTGTCCGATGAGCCCGTTCTCGGGGCGTCCGCCGTCACCCGGCGGGCTGAAGCGCGGGTCGCGCCACGTGCCGGTCCAGATGGGAGTGCCCGACGCGTCGACCGCGGGGTCGATCTTGCGGCCAGCCAGCGTTTCCTTGTAGCTCACCAGCGTCCGGTAGCCCGTGTTCAGCCCGTCGACGCTCGGCTCGTAGCGCGTCTTCCAGAACATTTCGTTGCCGCTGAAGAACGCTAGGCTCACGCCGGCGTTTCGCGCATTCTCGGCGGCCCTCCGCTGGTCGCCGGACCAGTACTCGTCGTGGCCTACCGAGAGGAACGTCTTCGGCTTGTGCAGGCCCACCAGATCGGCGCCACGGCGATCGGTGTCGACGCCGGCCCAGTACTTGACGTCATACCCGTTGGCCTCGAGGAACCGCAGCATCGGATATTCGGCGTTGAACAGCCAGCTCGTCGCGTTGTGCGCGCGCGTGTCGAACGGCCGGTTGTAGCTCACCTTTGTCGCGCGCCCCGCGCAGCCGTAGGCCGTGCCCGCGTTGCTGACCGGGCCGCCGCAGTACATGCTCGCGCCGCCCGTTCCGACGCCGGGATACTGGTTGTACGCCTGCCACGTCGTGTCGGAAGCCTGGAAGAGGATGTCTGCAGTGCGGGTGTCGTCGCGCACCATGAAGACGATGTGGCTGGCGCCGCCGGTATCGGTGCGCGTCGGCTTCGCGATGAAGATGCCGGATGTGAGCCCTGTCGTGGCGAACGTGCCGCTGACGCCCCAGTTGCCGCAGTCCACCAGGCCGCTCGTCGCGAACTGGCTCGAATTACAGGCCGGCTGCGTCCTCGCGGCATTGAGCTGGGCCGCGGTCGGCGTCACGGTGCCGACCTTGCGCGCGCCGAGCCCCTGGTAGTAGCCGAGGCGATATATGTCGATGGTGTAGCCGGCCGCGGGCGCCGTCAGTTTGATCTTGAAGCTGACCGTCTGGCCGGGGCCGGAGCTGACGCTGATGTCGTCCGCAAATCCCTGAATAGACGGATCGCCCGCCCCTTGGACATCCCAATTGTCGGTGGTGCCTGGCAGCAGGTTCTCCACCACAATCGGATTGTTCTGCGCCTGCAGCGGCAGCCACCCCGATCCGCGGCCGGCCACAATGATCGCGGCGGTGATCAAGGCGACCAGTCCGACACGCGGATGGCCGAGGGTACGGCGGAACGTCTTCATCATGGACATAGGCGACCAACAAGGCTCTGCGCGGCTGCGTGCCGCTTCAAACGATTCGCGCAGACACACGTGTCCCGTACACGCGCGCGGTCGTCATTCGTCTTCGGCCGGGATTCTTCGATCCCGGCAGTTAGCAACGCATGGGCCACCCGCCGCGGACGCGCGGTACGGCCACGACGGCCGTGGCCGCGCGTCACGATTTGTTGGGGAAAAGGATGAAAGGCCGTGCGGTTGCGCACACAGACCGCGGAGCGCCGCTGTTATGCGGGCAAAACGGAGTCCACCATCCCGGTCGCGGGATGTGAGAACAATGTCGCCGTGGAGGAAGCCTAGCCGGCCAGGCTGTCGAACGCCAACGCCCCCGCGCCGTCCCAGACCCTAAAAGATGATGACGGCGCGGGAGCGCTCTTTTTTCCTGTTGTTACGCCGTCCTGGTCTCCGGCCACCCCCGGCGCCTGCCGCGCCGGCGCTGCCGCCCCGAGAGGGCGAAGATCGCGTCGTGGCTCGCCACCAGCACCGAATCCGCCCGCCGGCGCGGAGCCGTGCCGAGCGCCAACGTCGCGTCGAGCGGGCGGGGCTCCTCGGTCGGCCCCCCCTCCGACACGACCGGCGGCGCTGCCGCGTCATCGCCGTGCGGCGACGCCGTGCCCCGGAAGTCGTCACCCGGCGCGACCGGGATCACGGCGACTTTGACGTCCGCCGTCGACAGCCGGCCGGTGGCGTCCACCGCGGTGTAGGTGAACGTGCTCGTCCCGGTGAATCCGGCGCCCGGCGTGAACACGACCGACGAACCGTCGGCGCTCATCACCGCCGTGCCGTCGATCGGCTGCGTCAGCGACGCCAGGGTCAGGCCAATGAGGCTCCGGGTCAGATCGTTCTCCAGGACCGGAATCAGCAGCGCGCCCGTGCCGAGCACCATCGAGGCCTTGTCCTTGTGGGCCTTCGGCTTCTTGTGGTTGAACATCGGGATCGCGCTGTCCCGCTTCTTCAGCTTGCCCTTGTGCAGAATCGAGTGGGACACCTTCGTCGACGTCCAGTCGCTGCCGATGTCGACGATGGTGAACTGGATTGCGGAGGTCGTGTCCATCACCGCGGTCGACAGGACGCTTTCCTCCGCCACGAAGCCCTCGGGCGGCGTGACGCTCGTCGTGATGGACCAGTCACCCTCCGCCACCAGGACGATCGGATACAGTTCCTGGTCCTCGGTCCAGTCCACGTACTCCGGCTCGACGATGGCGAGGTAGGAGCCGAACTCCTCGAGGTCCTTGCCGGGAATGAGCTTGCCGTGGAAGGTCGCAATCTGGTGCAGCAGCACCTTCTTTGCCACCCCCGCCTTGATGTTGCTGATCCTCTTCTCCGAATAGAGCGGATCGACCGGCGCGGCGGTGCGGATGTAGTCGAAGGAGGTGGTCCGCCCGATGACGACATAGTCGGTGTTCGGATCGGTCGTCGTGGGCGGCACGATGATGTTCACGGTGCCGTTGGCCGCCGTGGTGCCGACCGCCTTGTACGACCCGTAGGACACGACCGGGCAGCCCGGATCCGTGCCGCCGGGACCATCGAGGCCGTCGAAGACCGCGCCCCACTTCTTCGCGCCCGTGGCGACGACGACGCCGTTGGTGCACACGTCACGTCTCGTGTAGACGCGGACCTCGGCTCCCGGCACCGGCGTATCCTGCACCCTGGGCCTGTTCGTGCCATCCATGATCGCGTGGACGTTGAAGGCGACCTGCAGCACCGCCGACGGGGAGATGGTCTCGGGCAGTGACGCCGAGGCGCTGCCGAGGAAGTTGCCCGCCGGGTTGTAGACCGCCTTGAGCGAGTGGATCCCCACGGCAAGCGACGAGGTCTTGAACGTCGCCGCGCCCCCGACGAGCGCGACCGTACCGAGCGCCGTCGAACCGTCCTGGAACGTGACGGTTCCCATCGCCGTGCCCACGCCGGGCGCCAGCACTGCGACACCTGCGGTGAGGGTGATCGGGACGCCGAACAGCGACGGGGTGTTGCTCGTGCTCAACGCCGTGGCCGTCGAGGCCTTGTTCACGTTGATCGCGAAAGTCTGGGCGGCGCTGGTATCCACGCCACCGTTCGCGATGCCGCCGTTGTCCTTGAGGGTCACCGTCACCATCGCGCTGCCGTTGACGTTCGCCGCGGGCGTGAACGTCAGCGTGCCGTTCGACGCGACGGCGGGCTGGACGGAGAACAGCGCAGTGTTGCTGCTGGTCACGATGAACGCGACCGTCTGCGCCGCTTCATCGGCCGGGCCCTTCGTGATGGCGGAGGCCCAGTTGGCCACCGTCTGCGCGCCCGGGTTGCCGTAGACGCTGCGATCGGCCCCCTTGACGAAGCCTGGCGCGTCGTTCACCGGCGTCACCGCAATCGTGAACGTCTGCGCGACCCCGGTGTCCACGCCCCCGTTGGCCGTCCCGCCGTTGTCG
>JANOJK010000954.1:0-1912 GCA_031408165.1 Acidobacteriota bacterium
GGCATGCGCCTTGCCCCTCGCCGGGCCGCGCCTTCGCGCGCGCGCCCAAATGCCAGCAAATCCGATAGGGGATCTCGAAACCTGCGACATCGCCGCATCGGCGGCAGCGCAGCCGCTGCCACCCGGGGTGACGCCAGGGTCCCTCGTCATCGTGCGGGGCGGCCGCTGGCGCGTCGACGCGGTGCTCGCGCACGGGGACTGCCGCGAGCTCCACCTGTGGGGAGGCAGTCCCCCGGGTTGGCGCGTGCTGCTCTGGCCCTTCGACCGGCCGGCCGCGGCCAACACCAAGCCGCGGTTCTCCTGGGTCCGTCCCTGGGCCTGGGCTGTGGCCCTTGGCGTCGCAATCGCCGACGAGGTGGACCCGCTGACGCCGCGAGCGTCCGCGGCCTCGGTACGAATCCTTCCATACCAGCTGGCCCCCGCGGTGGCGATGGCAGACGGCGCCGCGCGGCTGCTGCTCGCCGACGAGGTCGGTCTCGGCAAGACCATTCAGGCCGGCTGGATTGTCGCGGATCTCCTCGCGCGTGAGGCCGCGGCGCGGATCCTGATCGCGGTACCCGCGGGCCTCCGGCCTCAGTGGTCCGCCGAACTGTCGGCGGGCTTCGACGTCCGGGCGATCCCCGTCGATGCGCGGTGGCTTCGCGCCACGGTCGGCGACATTCCCGCCGACGTGAGTCCCTGGGCAGCGCCGGGCGTCTATCTCGGGTCCGTCGATTTTCTCAAGCGCCCCGACGTGGCTGCGTCACTCGACGCGCAGGTCTGGGATCTGCTCGTGGTGGACGAGGCCCACACAGCCACGTCGCCCAACGAGCGTCACGCGGCGCTTGTGGCAATCGCCGCGCGGGCGCGCCGCGTGGTGACGATCACCGCGACCCCCTACTCGGGCGACACCGCGGGCTTCGCGTCGATGACCGCTCTTGGCGCCGTCCCGGAGGACGCCCCGCCGCGCATGTTCCGCCGCTCCCGCGAGGATGTCGGCGATCCGCGACGACGGCGGCACCGGTTCGCGGCCGTCCGGATCAGCAGGCCGGAAGGCCGCCTTCAGCGGCTTCTCGAGCGGTACAGCCGCCTGGTGTGGCAGAACGCGCCGGCCGACGTGGAAGGGGCGCGGCTGGCGGTCACGATTCTGCGCAAGCGGGCGCTCTCCTCCCCCGCCGCCGCCGCGCGGTCGCTCGAGCGCCGCCTCGAGCTCCTGCTCCCGGAACCGTTCACGCCGCCGCCACGCCAGCTCTCTCTGTTCGACGAAGATGACGATCCCGGCGATCAGCTGCCCGACGCGGCGCTCGCCGCACGGGGCTTCGGCGACGCCGCCGTGGAGGTGCGGTGGCTCTCGTCGTTGATTGCAGCCGCTCACGAGGCGGCCGCGCTGGACTCCAAGCTGCGGTACCACCGGCGCCTCGTCGAGCGCGCGCCGTCCGAACCGATCATCGTGTTCACCGAGTACCGCGACACGCTGCTGGAGCTCGCCTCGGCGCTGCCGCCGTCGCTGCAGCTGCACGGCGGGTTGACGGCGGTCGAGCGTGCAGCCGTGCAGGCGCGGTTCAACGAGACTGGCGGGCTCCTCCTCGCGACCGACGCGGCGGCGGAAGGGTTGAATCTGCAGAGACGGTGCCGGGTCGTCGTGAACTTCGAGCTGCCCTGGAACCCTGCGCGCCTCGAACAGCGGATCGGCCGCGTCGATCGAATCGGCCAGGACCGGCCCGTGCACGCGATCACCCTCGTCGCGCGTGACACGGCCGAGGACCTGGTCATCGCCAACCTCGCGCGGCGACTCGCGCGCGTGGTCGCGACGCTGGGGGAGCAGGATCGGCTGGGCGCGTTCCTGACCGACGCGCGGATGGCGCGAATGGTCATCGAAGGCACGCACGACGAACCGGATGATGCACGGGGCCGGGCTGCCCTCGTCACACGA
>JANOJK010000523.1:0-2384 GCA_031408165.1 Acidobacteriota bacterium
GCCCCTCGGACTCCCCGACACGCTCGCTCGCGCGCCGCTCCGCCAGGCGCGCTGGCATTATTAACCGAGGGGCTGCGCCCCTCGGACTCCCCGACACGCTCTCTCGCGCGCCGCTCCGCCAGGCGCGCTTGCATTATTAACCGAGGGGCTGCGCCCCTCGGACTCCCCGACACGCTCTCTCGCGCGCCGCTCCCCCAGGCGCGCTCCGTTCGCGTGGGCGCGTGGGGCTCGCTCACTGTGCTCGCTCGCGGGACTCTCACTGGAGCTGTAAGCTGGAAGCTGGGAGCTGGGAGCTGGGAGCTGGGAGCTGGAAGCTGGAAGCTGGAGGCTGGAGGCTGGAAGCTGGAGGCTAATTTCAAACGCGCCCTTGGTCCTTTTGACGCGACGATGGTCGTGATCGGGGGAGTTATCGGCGCGGGCATCTTCATCACCCCCGCCATCGTCGCGCAGCGGCTCGATACGCCGCTGCTCGTCCTGGGCGCCTGGGTCATGGGCGGCGCCATCGCGCTCGCCGGCGCCTTCTCCTACGCCGAGCTCGGAGCGGTCTTTCCCAAGGCGGGCGGGCAGTACGTTTACCTGCGTGACGGCCTGCATCCGATCGCGGGCTTCCTGTACGGCTGGGCACTGCTGCTCGTCATCGAGAGCGGCGCGATCGCGGCCGTCGCGATCACTTTCGCCACCTACGCGCTGCGGCTGGTGGGCGGGCCGGACGGTGCGCGCGTGCCGCTTGCGATCGCAGCCATCGCCCTCCTCTCCGTCGTCAACTACCTGGGCGTCAAGCCTGGCAGCCGGGTGCTGAACGTGCTCGTCGTCTTGAAAGTGGCCGCACTGGCGATTCTCATCGGCGCGGGCTCCTTCGCGGCGGGCCATGCCGGCTGGTGGACCGAGACGCGGGCCCTCGTCACCGGCCCGTCGTCGACCCTCATTGCCTTCGGCGCGGCCATGGTGCCGATCCTCTTCACCTACGGCGGCTGGCAGAACGTGAACTACATCGGGGAGGAGATCGAGAACCCGAAGCGCAATCTGCCAGTCGCCCTCCTCGCGGGGACGGTCGCCGTCGTAGTGATCTACGTGGCCGCCAACATCGTCTACCTGCGCGCGATGGGACTGAACGGCCTGGCGGCGACGGCCGCGCCCGCCGCCGACGCGGCGGACCGGATGTTCGGCGCGTGGGGCAGCGTGTTCATGAGCACCGCGATCGCGATCTCGACGTTCGGCTTCCTCGATCTCGCGATCCTGGCGCCGACGCGCGTGTACTATGCGATGGCCGCGGACCGGCTGTTCGTGCCGGCGCTCGCGACGCTTCATCCGCGCTACGCGACGCCGAGCCTGGCGATCATCGTGCAGTCGACCTGGTCGTGCATCCTGGCCCTCACCGGATCCTACGAGCAGCTGGCCAACTACGTCGTCTTCGCCGACTGGATCTTCTTCGGGCTGACGGTGCTCACGGTCCTGACGTTCCGGAAGAAGCTGCCGCTGGCCAAGCGGCCACCCGACGCGTTCCGCGCCCCCGGCTACCCCATCGTCCAGGTCCTCTTCGTCCTGATCTCGGCCGCCGTCGTCGCGAGCGTGATCGGCGCCGCCCCCGCCGCTGCCGCGAAGGGAGCGATCCTGATAGCACTCGGGGTGCCTGTCTATTTCTGGTACGCACGACGGCTGTGACGAAAGAGAAACACAGAGCCACAGAGAGCACAGAGACGCACAGAGGCGGCTGCTTTTGTCGCTCCTCGCGGCGCCGCGCTACGCGCGGCGGGACGTTGCGTGACTACGCAAGCGCAAGCCGGACTCACCGCAGACTGGCTTGGGTTTGCGTACTCACGCGACGTCCGCGGTCCGGCCGAAGGCCGGGCCGGCGAGGAGCGGGACGAGCAGCCGCTTCCACTTTCCCTGCAATCCCTGGTTGGCTTGGCGTCTCTGTGCGCTCTGTGTCTCTGTGTTGGAATTTCTCTGTCGACGTACACCTCAACCCATGCCTCACCCCGCAGGTCCGTGCCTTCCGGGCAATCCGTGGTTGGCTTGCCTTCTCACCCCGCAGGTCCGTGCCTTCCGGGCAAGCCGTGGTTGGCTTGTCGTCTCTGTGCGTCTCTGTGAGCTCTGTGTCTCTGTGTTGGAATCTCCCGCTCGAAGTACACTCAACCCATGCCTCAACCCGCAGCGCCCGTGCCCGCGATCCGTTATCACGCCCCCTATATGGAGTGGGCGAAGACGCGGGCGGCCGCGGAGTTCGACCTGGCCGGCAGCAACATCCTGGCGTGCTCGCTCGACGATCTGCCCGGGGCGCGGGAGGCGGTCGAACTGGGCGGCGCGAACGACAACGGCTATCGCCCCTTGATGGACGCGATCGGCGCGCGGTATGGCGTCGAACCCGATCGGGTGACGACCGC
>JANOJK010000974.1:0-4478 GCA_031408165.1 Acidobacteriota bacterium
TCTGAGTCTCTGTGTTCCTCTTCGGAGGCCGGGCGTCAGTTCGCGTACGCGTTCGAGCGGCCCGTCGCAAGCACCTCGCCCAGGTAGCGGCCGGTGTGGGACGCGGCGACCTTCGCGACCTGCTCGGGGGTGCCGACGGTCACGAGGTGGCCACCCTCCTCACCCCCCTCGGGCCCGAGGTCGATGATCCAGTCGGCCGTCTTGATGACGTCGAGGTTGTGCTCGATGACCAGCAGGCTGTGGCCGGCCGTCAGCAGTTTCTTGAACGCCGTGAGCAGCTTCGCGATGTCGTCGAAGTGCAGGCCCGTGGTCGGCTCGTCGAGGATGTAGAGCACGCGGTCCCCGGTCTGCGTGGAGAGGTGCGCCGCGATCTTGATGCGCTGCGCCTCGCCCCCCGAGAGCGTGGTGGCGGGCTGGCCGAGGCGCAGGTAGCCGAGACCGATCTCGTCGAGGACATGGAGCCGGCGCAACACCTTCGGCGAAGTGCTGAAAAATGTCAGCGCCTCGCGGACCGTCATATCGAGGACCTGGTCGATGTCGCGCCCCCGGTATTTGACCTCGAGCACCTGGGCCTTGAAGCGCTTGCCCTCGCAGATTTCGCACGGCACGAAGACGTCGGCCAGGAACTGCATCTCGACCTTGACGACCCCTTCCCCTTCGCAGGCCTCGCAGCGTCCGCCGGGCACGTTGAACGAGAAGTGGCTCGGGGTCAGGCCGCGCGCCTTGGCGTCCTTCGTCGTCGCGAAGAGCTCGCGAATCGGGTCGAACGCTTTCAGGTAGGTGACGGGATTGGACCGCGGGGTCCGGCCGATCGGTGCCTGGTCCACGAGGACGACGTCGGTGACGAACTCGGCCCCTTCGAGCTTGCGGTGCGTGCCGACGCGGCGATCCCAGTCGCTCTTGGCGCGCTTCAGCGCGGCGTAGACCACGCCGTGGACGAAGGTGCTCTTGCCCGACCCGCTCACGCCAGTGACGCAGGTCAGCATGCCGAGCGGAATCTCGACGTCGATGTTCTTCAGGTTGTGCTCCGACGCGCCGAGCACCCGCAGCCGCTGGTTGGTCGGACGCCGGCGGGTGGCCGGCACCGGGATCGCGAGCTCGTCCCGCAGGTACTTGGCGGTCAGCGAGCGCGGTTCCTTCAGCAGATCCGCGAACGTTCCCGAGAAAATGACGCGCCCCCCCTGCTCGCCGGCGCCGAGGCCCATGTCCACGACGGTGTCGGCGACGCGGATCATGTCGGCGTCGTGCTCGACCACCAGCACGGTGTTGCCCTGGTCGCGCAGCTTGCGGAGGATCGTGATCAGGCGCTCGTTGTCGCGCGAGTGCAGGCCGATCGACGGCTCGTCGAGCACGTAGAGCGTCCCGACCAGCGCGGAGCCGAGCGACGTCGCGAGGTTGATGCGCTGCGATTCGCCGCCCGACAGCGTCGACGACAGCCGATCGAGCGTCAGGTAGTCGAGGCCGACGTCGCGCAGGAACCCGAGGCGCTTGCGGATCTCGCGCAGCACCTTGTCGGCGACGACCGCGTCCTTCTCCGACAGCGCGAGCATCTCGAAAAACCGGTCGGCGTCCTTCACGGTCAGGCCGCAGACGACGTCGATCGTGCGTTCGCCGACGCGGACGTCACGCGCTTCCCGCCGGAGCCGGGCGCCGTTGCACTCCGGGCACATGAGGTAGCCGCGGTAGCGGCTCAGGAACACGCGGACGTGCACCTTGTACTTCTTGCGCTCCAGCCAGCGGAAGAAACCCTTCACGCCTTCCCACCCGCCGCCATCCCCTTCGATGACGAAGCGCTTCTCGTCCTCGTCGAGGTCCGCCCACGGCACGTCGAGGCGCACGCGCTTCCGCGCGACACGCTTCAGTTCGGCGAGCTGCGCGCGGTAGTGCGGCTTGCTCCACGGCTCGATCGCGTTCTGCTGGATCGACAGCGATGGATCCGGCACGACCAGCGCCATGTCGAGCTCGATGATGTTGCCGAATCCATGGCAGAGCGGGCACGCGCCGAACGGGTTGTTGAACGAAAACAGCCGCGGCTGCGGCACCTCGTACGGAATGTTGCACTCGCGGCACTCGAAGCGCTCCGAGAACCGGTAGGTGGCGCCCCCGTCCGCTTCCGTCGCGAACGCCGCTCCGCCGCCTTCCGTGTAGGCGGTCTCGATGGAGTCGGTCAGCCGGACCCGCGCGTCGGCGTCCACCTTGACGCGGTCCACGATGACCTGGAGCAGCGGCCGATCGCGCAGCGCCGCCGTGTCCACGTCGTCCAGGTTCACCGTCTGCCCGTCGATATAGAGGCGCCCGAACCCCTTGCGCCGGAGCGCCGCGACTGTCTCTGCGACCGGATCCACGAGATCCGGCAGCACCGGCTGCGGCGCCGGTCTCTCCCGGTCGGCCGCGTCGGCGGACGCCTCCTCTTCGTCTTCCGGCTCCGGCTCCGCCGCCGCCATCGGCGTCGAGGCGACGACCGGCATGTCGAAGCCGACGAGGAGGCGCGTGCCCTGAGGCAGCGCGCTCAGGCGGGTGGCGACGACCTCGGCCGTTTCCCGGATGACTTCCTTGCCGCAGCCGCGGCAGAAGGTGCGGCCGACCCGCGCGTACAACAGCCGCAGGTAGTCGTGAATCTCAGTGGTGGTACCGACGGTCGAGCGGGGGTTACGGATGCTGTTTTTCTGCCGGATCGCGATTGCGGGGCAGATGCCCTCAATCGAGTCGATGTCGGGTTTCTCCATCCGCTCCAGGAACTGCCGGGCGTAGGCCGAGAGCGACTCGACGTAGCGGCGCTGCCCTTCCGCGTAAATGGTGTCGAACGCGAGCGAGGATTTGCCCGATCCGCTCACCCCGGTCATCACGATCAGCGACCGCGGGGGCAGCGTGACGTCGACGTTCTTGAGGTTATGGGTCCGGGCGCCGCGAACGACGATCTGCCCTCGAGTGCCGTTGCTTGCCATTCAGGGAGTTGCCATGCCGGTGGAGAATTCCGGCGGAACCGGAACAGTCCATGGTAGCGCGCGCCCATCGATGGTTCAACCTCGGCAAGGGCGATCCGTGTTATTTTGTATGGCCGTGGCCCCGGTGGGCCGTGGTTACTTCAAGAGGGAGCTGTGTCAGTCCGCCTGTTCATCGGCAATCTGCCCTACACGGCGACGGAGGCAGATTTGCGTGAGCATCTGTCGAGCGTCGGCGTACCTGCGTCCGTCGTCCTGCCCGTGGATCGCGAAACGGGCCGCCCGCGCGGCTTCGCCTTCGTGGACTACGCCGATCGCGCGGTCGCCGAGGAGGCGATCAAGCGGTTCGACCAGCAGCCTTTCAAGGGTCGCGGCCTGGCGGTCAGTGAGGCTCGTCCTCGCGAGGATCGTCCACCCGGCGCCCCGCGTCCCGCCGGGTTCAGCAGTCCCCGTCCGGGCGGCTACGTCGGCACGCGGCCGACCGGCGGTCCCGGCGGCTACGGCGCGCCACCACGCCCCGGCGGTTTCAGCCCGCGGCCGTCCGACGGCGGCGCCGGTCCGAGAGGCACCAAGAACTTCGGGCCCGACGCCCCTCCGAAGCACAAGCGCAAGCCGCACCAGAACCGTCGCGAGCAGGGCCCCAAGCCCATCAAGGAGCGTCCGGTCAGCCGTCTTTACGAGAACGACGAGGACTGGCGCGCCAAGGACGAAGACCCGCTCGACATCGACAACATCGCGACCCACAAGGACGGAGACGATGTCGAGATTGACGCGAAGGCCGACACGGCTAAGGCCGACGACGAACAGGCCGACGAGTAGTCCTTCAGAATTGGGTAACCGGGCTCCAGTTACCTGATCTGTTTCAACAGTTCCTCCACCGCGCGATCCAGCTGGCTGTCGCGTGGACCGTAGCTCTCCCCGATTGGCCGCTTCACGTCCACGTCCACGGGACGCGGGTGCATCTCCATCGGCGCGCCGTTTCTGTCCGTGATGCGCGAGCGCGGCAGCCGCAGCACCGTGCCGTCCATCAGCCGCGTGTTCCACGTGAAGATGATCCACCCCGCCGTCGGTTCGCCGACCACTTTCCCGAGCTTCAGCGCGCGATAGCCCTCGGTGAAGTCCTCGGCGTCTGACAACGAGTGCTGGTTGGTCACGAGCACGGTCGGCTTCTCGAGCGACCGCTGCCCGAGCGCGGACCGCGCCGGCATCGTCGGGACGCCGCGCGGCGTCATGGTCAGGTACGGCTGGCGCGACCGCACGTCGAGGGCATAGACGTTCACGAAGCCGCCGTTGTTGTTGCGGACGTCGATCACGACGCCGTCGCGCGCGATGTTGTCGGCGTCGAGATCGACGTAGAGCTGCGCGAGCGACCCCGCGGACATGTCGGGCATGTGAACGTACCCCAGGCGGTTGCGGCTCGCGCGCGCGACGTAGTCGCGCCGCTCCGCGACCCACTGCCGGTAGCGGAGCCCGCGCTCGGTGACGGCGGTGACGGGGCGCACCGCGACGTCTCTCCCCCCCTCGCCCGACGCGTTC
>JANOJK010000530.1:0-3813 GCA_031408165.1 Acidobacteriota bacterium
ACCGCATAGCGGCCATGTCCCGTCCAGCGCTGGAGGTCGCGGATATCTTCCGCGACCGCGGGGCGGCATGGCGGTGCGCCAATGCCGGTGCAGACACGCCCGTGACCGTCACCAGTTGACGGTGGCCTCCCTCCCGACTCCACGGGTTCGTATTGAATGTTGAATGTTGAATGCTGAATGCTGAATGCTGAATGCTGAACGGTCCGATTCAGGTGGCCCGTTGCCAGGTTCCAGCAAGGGCCCCTCTCTGCTGCCAGCTGGACGCTGGCTACCAACCGGCTCCTGACATGCACGGCGCCCTCCTCGTCGACAAACCCGCGGGACCGACCTCGCACGACATCGTGGCGTTCGCGCGCCGCGCGCTGAAAACGCGCGGCATCGGCCACACCGGCACGCTCGATCCGCTCGCGACGGGGCTGCTCGTGCTCCTGGTCGGTCACGCGACGCGCCTCTCGCAGTTCCTGGTCACCGACGAGAAGGAGTACATCGCCGACATCCGTCTGGGCCGGTCGACGGCGACGTATGACGCGGAGGGACTGAAGCCGGAGGCTGGAGGCAGGAGGCTGGAGGTCGGGGTGACACTGGAGCAGGTTCGCGCAGTGTTGCCGGACTTCCGCGGAACGTTCCCCCAGCTGCCGCCACCGTTCTCAGCAAAGAAGGTCGGGGGTGTGCGGGCCTACGAGAAGGCCCGGAAGAACGAAGCGGTCGATCTCAAGCCGGTTGAGGTCACGGTGCGCGAGCTGGAACTTCTTGAACCAGCCTCCGACCTCCAACCTCCAACCTCCGACCTCCAACCTCCAACCTCCAACCTCCAACCCCCAGCCTCCAACCTCCAACCTCCAGCCTCCAGCCTCCAACCTCCAGCCTCCAGCCTGCTCCGCCTCCGCATCGTCTGCAGCTCGGGCTTTTACGTCCGTTCGCTGGCGCACGACATCGGCCAGCTCCTGGGTTGCGGCGCCCACCTCGAGGGGTTGCGGCGGACGCGCGCCGGGCCGTTCGCGGTCGCGGATGCGCTGCCGCTCGACGCGATCGAGGCCGCCGGCGAGTCGCTCGCGGGCCGCCTCGTGGACCTCAACACCCTGCTCGCGGGCATGCCGCCGGTCCGGCTGACCGACGAGGGCCACCGGCGGGCGTGGAACGGGAATACCCTCGCGCCGGAGCACCTCGAGGACCCCCGGTCGATGCCCGGCGAGGTCTCGAAGGTCCGCATCCTCGACCCCTCGGGACAGGTGTTGGCGGTGGCGGAACGGCGCGCCGACGGCCTTTTGCATCCCCTCGTCGTACTGAGGTAAAATACTGAACCGTCTGTAAATAGCGGGTATACGGCGGTCCGGCGCGGAGCATATCGCTCCGATGGTCTGGGCCGTTCGTGGAAGGATAGAACACCTTGTTCACCAAGGACCGCAAGACCGAAGTCATCGATACCTACAAGACCCACGACGGCGACACGGGATCCCCGGAAGTGCAGGTCGCGCTCCTCAGCGAGCGGATCAGCTATCTCACCGAACACTTCAAGTCGCACGCAAAGGACCATCACTCGCGCCGCGGGCTCCTGAAGCTCGTCGGCCAGCGCCGCAGTCTCCTGGATTACCTGAAGCGCAAGGACACGGACCGCTACGCCGAGTTGATCAAGCGCCTCGGCATTCGTAAGTAGGCTCTAGGCTTTGGGCTTTGGGCTTTAGGAGGCCTTAGCTCCGGGGCCAAAGCCCCTAAAGCCCAAAGCCTAAAGCCTAAAGCCCAATTGGAAGCTGGCACAGCTCATTCGAAAGACAGGCACATGCATACACGCGACATCTCCGTCGGCGGACGCACCATTTCCATCGAAACCGGCCGCCTCGCCAAGCAGGCCGACGGCTCCGTCGTCGTCCGGCTGGGCGACACGATGGTCCTCGTGACCGCGTGCGCGGACGCCACCCCGCGCGAAGGGGTCGATTTCCTGCCGCTCACGTGCGACTACAAGGAGAACGCCTACGCGTCCGGACGGATCCCCGGCGGGTTCTTCAAGCGTGAAGGGAAGCCCCCCGAAAAAGAAGTGCTCACGAGCCGCCTGATCGATCGTCCGATCCGTCCCCTCTTCCCCGCCGGCTGGCGCAACGAATCGCAGATCATCGCGCTCGTGCTGTCGGCCGACACCGACAACGACTCGGACGTCCTCGCGATCACCGGAGCGTCGGCCGCGCTCGCGCTGTCGAGCATCCCGCTGACGCGGACGATCGCCGGCGTGCGCGTCGGCCACGCGGACGGGGACTTCATCATCAACCCGACCTTCGAGCAGCGAAAGCGCAGCACGCTGGATCTCATCGTGGCGGGCAGCAAGACCGGCATCGTGATGGTCGAGGCGGGCGCGAAGGAAGTGCCGGAGGATCAGATGGTCCAGGCCCTCGAGCGCGCGCACGCGGCCATCAAGGACATCGTGGCGGGCATCGACGCGCTGGCCGGCCAGGCCGGCAAGGCCAAGCGCCCGGTCCCCGTGAAGAAGGAACTCTCGAAGGCGCTCGTCGCCGAGGTGGAGGGCCAGGTCCTCGGGCCGCTCAGCGACGCGATGCGGATCAAGGACAAGCTCGAGAACTACGCGACGGTCGACAAGGTCGTGAACGGCTTCATCGCCGGCCTGTCGGACGACGACGCCGAACGGAAAGCCGATTCGAAGTCGATCGCGAAGGGCCTGAAGGAGAAGATCCTGCGCGAGGAGATCCTCGACCGCGGCCGCCGGCTCGACGGGCGCCGGTTCGACGAGATCCGCAACATCACGATCGAGGTGGGCGTCCTCCCGCGCACGCACGGCTCGTGCCTGTTCACGCGAGGGGAGACGCAGGCGCTCGTGACGGCGACGCTCGGCACCGCGGACGACCAGCAGAAGGTCGAGACGGTCGACGGCGAGACGTGGAAGCGTTTCATGCTCCACTACAACTTCCCGCCATTCTCGGTCGGTGAAGTGAAGTTCCTGCGCGGCCCCGGCCGCCGCGAGATCGGCCATGGCGCGCTCGCCGAGCGCTCCCTGGGGCCGATGATGCCCGCCGAGGAGAACTTCCCCTACACGGTGCGCGTCGTCTCGGAGATTCTCGAGTCCAACGGTTCCTCGTCGATGGCGTCGGTGTGCGGCGGATCGCTGGCGATGATGGATGCCGGCGTGCCGATGAAGGCGCCGGTCGCCGGCGTGGCGATGGGTTTGGTGATGAACGAAGAGACCGGGAAATACGCCATCCTCTCGGACATCGCGGGCGCCGAGGACCACTACGGCGACATGGACTTCAAGGTCACCGGCACGGCCGCCGGCATCACGGCGCTGCAGATGGACATCAAGGTCGCGGGCATCACGACCGAGGTCATGACCAAGGCGCTCGAGCAGGCGCGCCAGGGCCGCATGCACATCCTCGGCAAGATGCAGGAAACGCTGGCGGCGTCGCGCACGGACGTCTCGACGCACGCGCCGCGCATCATCACGATCAAGATCCCGGTCGACAAGATCCGGGACGTCATCGGACCCGGCGGCAAGATGATCCGCAGCATCATCGAGCGGACCGGCGTCAAGATCGACGTCGAGGACAACGGCACGGTGAACGTGGCCTCGGCCGACGAGGCGTCGGCCATGAAGGCGATCGGTATCATCCAGGAGCTGACCGCGACGCCGGAGATGAACAAGACCTACATGGGCAAGGTCCAGCGCATCACCGATTTCGGCGCCTTCATCGAGATCATGCCTGGCCTCGACGGCCTCCTCCATGTCTCCGAAATCGCGCATCATCGCGTCAAGGACGTCCGCGACGAGCTGAAGGAAGGGGACTCGGTGATGGTCAAGGTGATCAACATCGA
>JANOJK010000986.1:0-2770 GCA_031408165.1 Acidobacteriota bacterium
GATCGGCGTGCGGCTGGCGCTCGGCGCCACCGCCCGGCGGCTGGTCGGCCAGTTCGTCGGCGAGCACCTCATCGTGATCGGCGTCGGCGCGCTCGCGGGGTGGCTCCTCGCGTTCGCGGTGGTCGTCGTCTTTCTCACGGCGCCGGTCGATCCCACGGTCTTCGCCGGCGTCCCGCTCATCCTGCTCGCGGTCGCGACGCTCGCGTCGTGGTGGCCGGCGCGGCGCGTCACGCGCGTCGATCCGATGCGCGCGCTCAAAGCGGAATAACGGGCAGGGGCGGGCGCTACTTGTTCCAGCGCTCCGAATCGTCGAACGTGAACTTGACCGGTGTGCCGGGCGTGAGCGGGGTCGGGGCGCCTTTGGCCGTCTTGCGATACAGCGCCGAGGGGAGGCCATGCGGCGGCGGGCCGCTGACGCCGTCGTACCCACCCGTCTCGTCGTAGACCGCGAAGAGGTACGCCGGCGACGTCCCGAGATCCTTGAACGTGATCGTCGCGTTGTTCTTCGTGACGATCTGGTGCGTGACGGGGCGGCTCGCGCTCGTGATGTCGGGATTGGCGAACACCCACACGATGATCGCATGTGCGGCATCGACCGTCCCCTTGCCTTTGTAGGTCACGGTGACGGGAACATCGGTGGACTTCACCGCGGCGGCCGCGGGCTTCTGGGGCGGCGTCGCCGGCTTCTTCGCGGCGGGCGCGGGCGCGGTGGCCTGGAACAGCAGCAGGGACGCGGCGGCGATCTGGATCACGGTCATGGGTGCCTCCTGAGCATTCACCCTTATTACGTATCGAAGACAGAAGGGTTCACGGCCATCGGCCCCTGATATATTCCTCGCCGTGACGGTCCTCTTCCTCTGCACGGGGAACTCTGCGCGCAGCATCATGGCCGAGGCGCTCATGAATCACCTCGGCGGCGGCGGCTTTCGCGCGCACAGCGCGGGGAGCCGGCCGCGCGGCCTCGTCCATCCGCTGGCGCTCGACACGCTCCGCCGGCACGGTGTGCCGGCCGACGGCGCCCGCAGCAAGAGCTGGGACGAATTCGCCGGGCCCGGCGCGATCCCGGTGGACCAGATCATTACCGTGTGCGACAACGCCGCACAGGAGGCGTGCCCGCTGTGGCCCGGCCATCCGGCGACCGCCCATTGGAGCATCCCGGATCCCGCCGCGGTCACTGGTCCCGACGGCGCGGCCGCGTTCGAATCGGCGTACCGGGATCTGGAGTCCCGGATCCGCGCGCTGACGTCCAGAGGTCTTCACCTGTGACGAACCTTGTGACGGGTGAACGCTTGAACAGCGACACGCGTCCATTTACACCACCGGAGAGGCTCGTTAACCCAAAGATTTCGTGCGCACTCTGCTTCTCGGCGCGCTCCGCGTGAGATCGGCGTGGCAGTGATCGTTAACGCGCGCAACCTCACCGGCGGCATTCTCGAGTGGATTTACACGAAGACTGGCCGTCGTGAGCTTTGTGCCTTGAAGCCTTAGTGACTTCGTGAATGGTCGTGGACTCTTGAACTCAGCGGTCGGTCAGGGACGTCGCTTTTTTCCAAGACGCGCGTCTGCGGCCACGTTAGGCTGCAGGTCATGTTTGCATTCACGGTGATGGTGTTGACGATGCTGGCGGGCCCCGGTCAGGCGCCCGCCGCCCCCTCGATCAAAGACGTGGCGTGGATCTCCGGCTGCTGGGACCTCACGCGGAACGCCCGCCATGTGACCGAGACATGGACCCCCGCCGAAGGGGGCACGATGATGGGTGTCTCCCGCACGGTCAACAACGGCAAAACGACCGAGTGGGAGTTCCTGATCATTCGCGAGGGTGCGGCGGGCCTCGAGTACGTCGCCAAGCCCTCGCGTCAGCCCGAGGCCACGTTCACGGCGACCCGGGTGTCGGCCACCGAAGTGGTGTTCGAGAACCCGGCCCACGACTTCCCGAAGAAGATCGTCTACAAGCGGGACGGCGACTCGCTGGTCGCGTCGATCGAGGGGCCGATGAACGGGCAGACGCGCCGAATCGAGTTCCCGTACAAAAAGATCACCTGCGGCTCGTAGCGCGGGGGAGCCTGCGCTACCGCCCGACGAACAACGGCGTCAGGCTGCCGGCGTACTTCTGCCACGCGGCCGGCGAGGTGTCCGCCAGGCGGCTGAAGTCGCGCGCCATGTGCGGCTGATCGTAGTACCCGCAGGCGAGCGCCACGTCCGCGAGCGGCTGGCCCCCGGCAATCCGGCGGAGCGCGGCCTGGAGCCGAACGGTCCGCGCGAACGCCTTCGGCGCCACACCCACATCCGCGAGGAACCGTCGTTCCAGCTGGCGCAGGCTCAAGCCCGTGTTGGCCGCGAGCGCCACGAGATCGACCCGCCCAGCCCGGGCGGCGATCGCGGTCGCGGCGCTGTCGATCTCGCGTGACGGCCCGGTTCGGACGAGCCGCCCGAGCCAGCCGGCGAGGAGATCGACACGCGCCCGATCGTCGCGTGCGAGGGCCAGCCGCTCGCGCAGCGTCGCCGTCGAGCCGAAAAACGCCTCGAGATCGACCACCCGGCCGGTGATCTCCGCGGCGCTGCACCGGACGAGGGCGCGCGCGGCCGAGGGGCGGAGGCGAATCGCGGCGACGCCCGCCCGTCCGTGGTGCCCGACGCTAATGGGCGCGAGCATCTGGCCGACGATCATGGACGCCGGCTGGCGCTCCACGCGTCCATCGGGGTGGTGCTGCTCGAACCGCGCGCCGAAGTGGACGACGATCTCGATGCGGCCGTCCGGGATGATGGGTTC
>JANOJK010001087.1:0-3060 GCA_031408165.1 Acidobacteriota bacterium
CGAAATGACAAATGCCGAATGCCGAATGCCGAAGCGTTGGCATTTAGCATTTGCCATTTGGCATTGACATGATTTTAGCCAAAGTTGTAGGGACCGTCGTCGCGACGAGGAAGGACGAGCGGCTCCTCAGCACCAAGCTGCTCGTCGCGCGGCCGATCGATCCGGCCGGCAAAGCGGAGGGCAGCTATCTCGTCGCGGTCGACACCGTCGACGCGGGTTTCGGCGAGACCGTGCTCATTGTCAGCGGCAGCTCCGCGCGGATGGCCTCGGGCCTGAAGGACTGCCCGGTCGACGCCGCCATCGTCGGCATCGTCGACACCGTCGACGTGAAAGACTAGACACTGAGGTGCAGCTCGCGCGCGTGCTCGGCGAAGTCGTCTCCACGATGAAGGACCCCAACCTCATGGGCATCAGGATGCTCGTGCTGCAGCCGCTCCTGGCGTCCGGCGAGCCCGCGGGGCGGACCCTGGTGGCCCTCGATTCGGTTGGCGCGGGCGTCGGAGAGAATGTGTTCTTCGTGCGCGGCCGCGAGGCCGCGTTCCCGTTCTACCCAGCCGAGCCGCCGGCAGACGCCACGGTGATAGGTATCGTCGATCACTGGGATCTGGAATAACGGTCAGGGCAGAAGGCAGAAGGCACCATGCAGATTTGCCGGGTCGTCGGCACCGTGGTCTCGACGCAGAAGAACAAGAAGCTCGAAGGGGCGAAGCTGATGCTCGTGCAGCCGCTGACGCTCGAGGACACGCCGCGCGGGACGACGCTGCTGGCCATCGACTCGGTCGGCGCCGGGATCGGCGAAAAGGTCCTCGTCGTGATCGAAGGGAAGGCGGCGGGCGACGCGCTCGGAAAGAAGGCGGCAGCGGTGGACGCGGCCATCATCGGCATCATCGACGCGGTCGAGGTCGGGCGATGAACGAGGACGCGCTTCGGGCACTCGTGCGCGAAACCCTCGCCCGCCTGGACTCGGGCCAGGGTGCGCGTCAGCCCGATCCCGGCCGCCTGCTCGACCTCACACCGCATCCCAGCCTCTACCAGTACGCCCTCCCGCCCTCGGATGGCCCGTGCCTGATCGAGCCCGGCGTGCTCTGCAACCACTGCGGGTACTGTCAGTCTCACGGTCATTAGGGCGACGTGCCACGTCTGACGTGCCACGTGGGAAAGAGCTGAATGGCGCGCGTTCTCCTGACCAGGCGAGTCCCGTCCTCGGTGCTGACGCTCCTCGAATCCCGGCACTCGGTCGACCTCTACTCGGGTGACGCGGCGATGCCGCGCGAGGAACTGCTGCGCCGCATCGCGGACAAGGACGCGGTCGTCTGCGTGCTCACCGACAAGATCGACGCCGAGGTCATGAGCGCGGCGCCCGGGCTGAAGGTGATTGCGAACGTCGCGGTCGGCTACGACAACATCGACGTCGCCGCGGCGCGCGAGCGGCGCATCATCGTCACCAACACGCCGGATGTGCTGACCGAGTCGGTTGCGGAGTTCACGTGGGCGCTGATCCTCGGCATTGCCCGGCGTGTCGCCGAGGGGGATCGCCTGATGCGCACCGGAGCGTGGAAGGGCTGGGCGCTGGATTTCATGCTCGGCATGGAGTTGCACGGCAAGCGGCTCGGCATCATCGGCGCGGGGCGCATCGGCAAGGCCGTGGCCGCGAAGGCGCCCGCGTTCGGGATGTCGGTCATGTTCGCGGGCAGGCCGGACGTTCCGGAACCGGCGACGGTCTCGCTCGACCAGCTGCTCGTCACCTCCGACGTGATCTCGATCCACGCGCCGGGTACGCCCGGGACCCGGCACCTGATCAACAAGCGCACGCTCGCCAGGATGAAGCGCTCCGCGATCCTCGTGAACACGGCACGCGGATCGATCGTCGACGAAGAGGCGCTGGCCTGGGCGCTCGGCGAGCGGCTGATCGCCGGCGCCGCGCTCGACGTCTACGAACGCGAGCCGGAGATCCACCCCGCGCTCAGGAACCACGAGAACGTCCTCCTGGCCCCGCACCTCGGCAGCGCGACACGGGAGACCCGGACCGCGATGGCGGAGCTCGCCGTGCGGAACGTCCTCAGCGTCCTCGACGGAGCGGGACCGCTCACGCCCGTCACGGCACCGCCGGCTGCGTCGTGCTGACGCCGCCGTGGAGCGCGCCGGTGGGGCCCGTCATGCGCCGCCTGGCGAAAGCGATCGACGGCCTCGAAGAGCCCGCCGTTGAAAAGATCGCGACGGAACAGAAGGCGGATCCCTTTCAGGTCCTGATCGCGACCATGCTCTCGGCGCAGACCAGGGATGCGGTCACCGCCGCGGCATCGGCGCGCCTGTTCCGGGTCGCGCACACCCCGACGTCGATGGCGAAGCTGCCGGTTCTCCGGATCCAGGATCTCATTTACCCCGTGAGCTTCTATCGCCACAAGGCGGTGCACGTCCGGCAGACGTGCGAGCAGATCATCACTCGCTTCGGCGGGCGGGTGCCGTCGACGATGGACGCGCTGCTGACGCTGCCGGGCGTAGGCCGCAAGACCGCCAACCTCGTCCTGATCCTGGCGCACGCGAGCCGCGCGAACATTTGCGTGGATACGCACGTGCACCGTATCGCCAACCGGCTCGGATGGGTCACGACACGGACGCCCGAAGAGACCGAGCATGCCCTTTACCGTGCCACGCGCCGCGCGTGGTGGCCCGTCATCAATCTGTACCTGGTGACCTGGGGACAGAACGTGTGCCGCCCGGTGTATCCTCTGTGCCCGCAGTGCGTGCTGTCCGATATCTGCCCGAAGGTCGGCGTCACCAAGGTCGGCAAACGGGTTGACGGGCGGAAGGCAGAAGGCAGAAGGCAGAAGGTAGAAGGTAGAAGGTAGATGATCAGAAGGTTTTCGGTAGTCGTGTTTGCCCTGTCGGCCGTCGCGCTGACGTCGGTGGCGGCGCAGCAGAAGTCGCCGGGCGCAGGGCCGATTGTCGTGCTCGAGACGGTCAAGGGAACGATCGAGTTCGAGACCTATCCTGAGGAAGCGCCGAAGACGGTCGCGCGCATCATCGAGCTGGTGAAGAAGAACTTCTACAACGGCCAGC
>JANOJK010001098.1:0-3284 GCA_031408165.1 Acidobacteriota bacterium
AAGCCCCGCGCCGACGATCCCCGCGCGGGCTACGGCGGCCTGCAGTACCTGGACTACGCGGCGCCGCTCGGGACGCCCATGATGCAGCGGTACGTCCGGCGTCACCGCCTCGAGAAGGTGGACCCCGCCGCGCGCGTGAGCGACGCGAAAAAGCCGATTACCTATTACGTGGACCGCGGCACGCCCGAGCCGATCCGCACCGCGCTCCTCGACGGCGCGCGCTGGTGGAACCAGGCGTTCGAGGCCGCCGGCTATCGCAACGCCTTCCGTGTCGAGCTGCTCCCCGCGGGGGCCGATCCGATGGACATCCGCTACAACATGATCAACTGGGTCCACCGATCGACGCGCGGCTGGAGCACCGGCGCCACGATCTCCGACCCGCGGACGGGCGAGATCATCAAGGCGACGGTGACGCTCGGATCGCTGCGCGACCGGCAGGACTACCTGATCTACGAGGGGCTGCTGGCCCCCTACGCGACCGGCACGGAAACCCCCGCCATCCTGGCGCAGACCGCCCTGGCGCGGATCCGGCAGCTCTCCGCGCACGAAGTCGGCCACACGCTCGGCCTCGGCCACCAGTACTACAACAGCACGAAGGGGCGCATCTCGGTGATGGACTACCCGCACGCGCTCGAGAAGCTGAACGCGGACGGGACGATCGATCTGTCCGACGCCTACACCGCCGCCATCGGCGACTGGGACAAGGTCGCGATCACTTACGGCTACCAGGACTTCCCCGCCGGCACCAACGAGGCGGCGGCGCTGCGCAAGCTGCTGGACGAGGCGTGGAAGCTCGACCTGGTCTACATGACCAACCAGGACACCGACGCGTCGCCGAAATCGGATCAGTGGAACAACGGCAGCGACATGGCCGCCGAGCTCACTCGCCTCATGAAAGTGCGCCGCGCCGCGCTCGACCGGTTCGACGAGACGGTGATCAAGAAGGACGCGCCGATGGCGACGATGGAAGAGGCGCTGGTGCCGCTCTACATGTACCACCGCTACGCGGTGGAATCGGCCGCATCCGCCGTCGGCGGACAGGACTTCGTCTATGCGTTCCGCGGCGACGACCGCATTCCGACCAAATGGGTGTCGGCGGCGCAGCAGCGCGCCGCGATCGACGCGCTCGTGGGGACGCTGAAGCCGTCGGAGCTCGCGTTGCCGAAAGCGGCGCTCGACAAGATTCCGCCGCGTCCCGCGGGCTGGGGCGGACACCGCGAGCTCTTTGCCCGCTATACCGGCGACACGTTCGATCCGATCAGCCCGGCGTCGATCGCCGCCGACGTCACCATCGGATTCCTCCTGCAGCCCGATCGCGCGGCACGCATGGTGGCGCAGCACGCGGTCGACCCGACGCTGCCAGGGCTGGAGGAGGTGCTCGACGCCCTCCGCAAGGCCACGTTCGAGGCGCCCACGGCCAGCGCGTACCAGCAGGAAATCCGCCGGGCGACGTCCCGCGCGCTGGTCGAACGCTTGATGTGGCTCGCCGGCGGCGCGCCGATGCCGCAGGTCCGTGCGGTGGCGACGCATGCGCTCTCGAGACTCCGCGGCTCCTCGTTCACCTTTGCCACGCGCGCCGACACGGCCGATCAGGTGGCGGGCGAGCTGATCGCGGCCGACATCAAGCGTTTCCTGGAGCGCCCGGCCGAGCCGCTGCGCTCCCCCACGACCTTCGATGCGCCCCCGGGCGCGCCGATCGGCGGCGATCCGGGCATGGACTGGCTCGCGTCGCCGTCCTGGTGCGCGTGGAGGTAGGCTTTGGGCTTTGGGCTTTGGGCGAAGGGATCAGAGCGCCTTGTCGTCTTCCGCGATCAGCACCACCGGCGCCCCGCCGGTCGAGATCTCCATGGCGTGCGCGACGGCGGCCTGCCCGCCCGCCGAGGCCATCGCGGCCTGGAGTGCTTCCATGGAGTCGAAGTACAACTCGGCCACCCGCTGGTACAGCACCGATCCGAACGGCGAGGCGAGCACGTGGGCCGAGACGAATTTCGTCATGCCGGGAAGCTTCTCGAGCACCATCGGCGCGTGCTCCAGGCGGTACCGGCGTTCGAAAACCGCGGGGTCATCCGGCGGCGGATACAGCACGATCAATTTCGGCATGCCCAAAGCCTAAAGCCCAAAGCCCAAAGCCCAAAGCCTAAAGCCTAACCATGGTTTCAGTCACCCGGATCAGCAAGCAGTACGGCCGGCAGGTGCTGTTCGTCGAGACGTCCTTTCAGCTCAACCCGGGCGAGAAGGTCGGGCTCGTCGGCCCGAACGGCTCGGGCAAGACGACGCTGTTCCGCATGATCGTCGGCGAGGAAGCGCCCGACGAGGGAGACGTGTCGGTCCCGAAAAAGCTCTCGATCGGCTACTTCAAGCAGGACGTCGAGGAGATGAGCGGGCGCTCCGTGCTCGACGAGACCATCGCCGGCAGCGGCCGCGCCGGGACGCTCCACCACGAACTGGAGGATCTGAATCACGCGATGGGGGATCCCGCGCGCGCGGGGGACATGGACAGGATCCTCGCGCGTTTCGGCGAGGTCCAGGAGGAATACGAGCACCTCGGCGGCTACGCGCTCGAGGCGCAGGCGCGCGAAGTGCTCCACGGCCTCGGCTTTGAGGACGACCGGATCGACGCCGATGTCGGCCAGCTCTCCGGCGGCTGGAAGATGCGCGTCGCGATGGCGCGCGTGCTGCTCGGGCGCCCCGACATCCTGCTGATGGACGAGCCGACGAACCATCTCGACATCGAATCGATCATCTGGCTCGAAGAGTTTCTCAAGACGCTGCCCGGCGCGCTGCTGATGACGTCGCACGACCGCGAGTTCATGAACCGCATCGTCACGCGCATCGCCGAAATCGACGGCGGCGAGATCACGGCGTATTCGGGCAATTACGACTTCTACGAGCGCGAGCGCGCCATCCGGGAGACCAACCGAGAGGCTGCCTATGCGCGCCAGCAGGCGATGCTGGCGAAGGAGCAGCGCTTCATCGACCGCTTCGCGGCGCACGCCGCGAAAGCCGCGCAGGTGCAAAGCCGCGTGAAGGCGCTCGAGAAGATCGAGAAGGTCGAGCTGCCGAAGAAGCGGCGCGTGGTGAAGTTCGACTTCCGCACCCCGCCGCGCTCCGGCGACCAGGTGGCGACGCTCGAAGGGGTCACGAAGCGGTACGGGAAGCGGACCGTCCACGACGGCGTCAACCTGACGATCCGCCGCGGCGAGCGCTGGTGTGTGATGGGCAAGAACGGCGCGGGCAAGTCGACCCTGCTCAAGATGATCGCGGGCGCCACAGAGCCGGACGAA
>JANOJK010001130.1:0-1636 GCA_031408165.1 Acidobacteriota bacterium
AGCACTTTTGTGTCATTAAGTCGAATAGTGAGTAACAGTTTAACCCCAGGGCTATTACTCCAACACATTAACCGGGGCAAAAAAAAGTGAGGAATTATGAATTGGTCGCGGTGCGGCGCTGGAAGGCCTCGCGAATCAGGAAGTACGGCTCGGTGCAACCGTACGCCGACGAGACCGACAGCAGATCGTAATTGCCCGTCGTCGCATTGCGCTGGCCGATGCACGGCTTGACGCCGTAGATGAACTGGCCTTCCTTCTTGCCTTCCAGGGCGATCTTCTTGAGGTCGACGCCCGGCGCGAGGTCAATATTGCTGCCGTTGCCCGTGGCCGGGAGGTCCCACGGCTGGCCGCTCTGGTAGATCAACGCGGGGGCCACCGACCAGCCGCCGAGGAGAAACCCGGCGACGCTGCGCTCCCCGCGGAACCAGGGCAGTTCCCAGGCGCCAGACGCGGTGATGCGATGCTTGCGCTGCGAGAAGTAGGGCGCCTCGTTCAGGAGACCCGAAACCGCGTCTACGTAGCCGCCGATCTCGGTCCACCGCGGCACGTAGGTGTAGCTGGCGTTGATGGTCACGCCCTTCGCCCAGCGCTTGTTCGCCACGAACTGCGCCGAGTCATACACCAGCTTGCCGATGTTGTTCTGGTTCTGGCTGATGGCGCCGAACGCCGGGAACGGGCGATTGAGTTCGAACCGCGAGAGCGTCTGGTTCGTGAACCGAGTCGTGCCCTCGAATCCCGCGATACCGAAGAACGGGTTGGTCACGAGCTGGTCGCACAGCGTGCGGCTGCCCCCCTTGGTGACGTCGCACTGCGCCTGGAACGCTGCCGAGGGTTCGTTGAAGGCGCCGAACCCGGTTTCCAGGTCATAGCTGCGGCTGCCCGCATAGGTGGCCTCGAGGGAGACCCGCCACGGCAGTTCGCGCTGGACGCCGACCGAGAACTGGTGGACGTTCGGCACCACAAAGTCGGGGTTCGAGAAGTTCGGGCTGCGGCCCAAGAAAGTCATTGCCCCCAGAGAGCCTCCGGGCGGCGTTACGATCCCGCCGGGCCAGGGGTTCGACAGCAGGTAGGTCGGTGTACGGCCGCCGTCAAGCGACGAGATCAAGTTCGTACTCTGACTGAACCCGGCGTTGTTGCCCTCAGTCGTCGGGTTGAGGAAGTACTTCCCGTACCCGGCGCGGAGCACGGTCTTCTCGTTGAGCGAGTAGGCCATGCCGACGCGTGCCTGCCAGTTGTTCTTGTCGAGTTTATAGGGCCGATCCGGAGCGCCATCCACGCCGGCGAACCTGATGCCGCCCATGACCTGCTGAGCGACGCGCGCCGACACCGGATTGACGATCGTCGGGTCGAACGCGTAGTTCAGCATGTTGTTTTCTTCCTTCACGGACCCGTTGACGTCCCAGCGGAAGCCGAGGTTCAGCGTCAGGTTGTTGTTGACGCGCCAGTCGTCCTGAATCCAGGGCGCCATGAAGAACCACGCGTAGTGCGGCTTCGGGTTGACATCCACCTGGGCGTTGTTCGGCGCCCCCAGCAGGAGGGAGGCGAAGGCGTTCCCTTCGGTCGCGCTCGTGCTGTTCAGCGTGCTGCGCGTGAAGTTGCGGTTGAACGAGAGGTTGCCGCCCGAGTTGTTGTAGTT
>JANOJK010001173.1:0-3964 GCA_031408165.1 Acidobacteriota bacterium
GAGCGGGTTGCCCGGGACGCCGGCCGCGCGCGAGACGCGGCCGCCGGCGGCGGGCCCGATGTTCCGGTATTTGAGCGCCTTGAATTCCTTGGGGGAGGCGGGCTTCTCGTCTTTCGGCGCGTCCTGCGCGGAGACGGAGACAACGAGCGCGGCGGCCGTCGCGGCCGCGAGGAGATGTCGTGAAAAAAGCATCCGGAAGTCTAGCGTACGGCGGGTCATGGAACTGAGGTTCAGAGTCGCGCCGGCCCGTTTCGGGTCACGGCCCACGGCTCAAACACGAAGGTTTAGCGGCCGGCTACTTCGCCGGCGTCACGATGATGTTGCGGAAGTCGATCGGGCCGTGATCACCCTGGAGGAGCAACGGTCCGGGCTCGCCTTCCTTGCTGTCCAGCGCCGCGCCGGTGATCCCGGGAATCGGCGCGCTGGCGATGACCGTCTTTCCGTTGAGCACGATCGTCACGAGGCGACCGACGAGCGTGATGTCGAACATCTGCCAGTCACCCGGCTTGCCCGCGGCCGGCTGATTGGGCCCGAGGAAACCGTAGATCGAACCCAGGGCGTCGGGGGCCGTTTCGTCCCCCGCGACGTCGGCAATCTGCACCTCGTACCGTCCTCGCAGGTACACCCCGCTGTTGCCCCCTTTCGGATAGCGGAACTCCAGGTGCAGCTTGAAATCGTCGAAGACGCGATCGGTGACGAGGTTGCCGCCGGACTTCTTGTTGTGCAGCACGCCGCCGAGCGCTTCCCACTCGTTCGCACCCGTCGCATGCCATCCGGCCAGGTCGCGCCCGTTGAAGAGCCGCACCGGCGCGTCCCACTTCGGCGGCCCGGCGCGCCGGAGCGACGGCGCGCGGACGCCGCTCCACTCGACCGGCTCGCCGCTCGCCAGCCGCATCGTCCCCTTCAGGCGATCGCCGTCAAGCCGTCCGACGACCACCAGGTTGCCGTCTACGCGCTCCCACTGCGGCGGGATCGTGAACCGCAGTTCGCCGTCCTTGAACTCGACGTGGGAGATCGGCCGCGCACTGCCGGACGTGCCGACGAACTGGCCGACGAGCGTCTGCACGCCGGAGTGCCGCACTTCGAGCCACGCGCTCCGGTCCCCGCGCGGGCCGTGCACGGTCAGATCCCAGCGGCCGAGGATGGGCGGCGGCGCCGGAGCGGCCTGTGCGCCCGCCAGCAAAGCGCTCAACAGCGTTCCCAGTATCAGATTCACTCAGACCTCCTCGGGGCTCAGCAGCCGTTTGTCGTATCCCGCCCGGACCAGCTCGTGGAACGCGTCCCACACGTCGGCGGGTATCTCCTGGTCGATTTGAAAGCCCTTGCCCGGATACACCTGGATGCGCTGCAGATCGCCCAGCATGATGCTGATCACATCGTCCCGCGTCAGCGACGCGTGCGAGAACCGGTCCATGTAGTCGTCCATCGAAAGCCGTGGCGACGTGACGATGACCTGTTTCTCGGGCCACAGTTTCCTGAATGTCGCATAGCTGCGGCGCTCCATGTACGGCTTCTGCACGACGATGAACGTGTCGGGCGCGAGGTGACGTTCGGCGAGCAGGGCCTTCGTGAGGAGGATGTTCTCGCCGGTGTTCGTGGATCGATTCTCTATCAGGATGCGATCCGGCGGCACGCCCATGTCGAGCGCAATCGCCGCGAACTGATCCGCTTCGGGCTCGGTCCAGAGGCGCCTGGTGATCGTGCCGAGGCCGCCGGAGTAGATCAACAACGGCGCCCAGCCGTCGAGAAAGAGGCGAGCGCCGCGCTCGGCGACGACGGTGTCGTGGCTGCAGAGCACCAGGATCGCGTCGGCGGGCGCCAATTGATGGTGCAGCAGGTGATAGTTCCAGACGATCTCGGCCAGCGTTCGAATACGGGGCTGCACGCCTCCCAATCCTAGACGCAGTCCTGTGCGGCACGTGCGGTTTCGTAATCGCGGGTCCCGTTTCAGGACACATCGCGCACACCATGCCGCCGGCATCCCGGCGTCCGGGGTTTTTGCCTGGGAAAAACGGTGAATCGGGCCCGAGAAACGTGCTGGCACGACTACTGCTCTGCAGTACACATCACTCAGGACTTTTTCTAAGTAGGGAGCAGTCATGCGTCGTGCCTTTTTGTGCGTGCTCGTTCTGTTGCTCGCGTCGGCCGCTCCGATCTTCGCCCAGGGCGAACAGTCGGGCGCGATCCGCGGGCGCCTCTCGTCATCAGACGGCCTGCCGCTGCCGGGCGCGGTCGTGACGGTCGAATCGCCGTCACTCCAGGGGGACCGGTCTGCCGTGTCCGACATCAACGGCGTCTACCTGATTCCCGGGCTGCCACCCGGCGATTACGCCGTGCGGGTCACGATGCCGGGCTTCGGCGCGACCGAACGCCGCGTGTCGGTGCCGCTCGGCTCGGCGCTTGTCGTCGATTCGACGCTCGGCCCCGCGAAGGTGATTGAGACCGTCGAGGTGACGGCATCGACGGCGACGCCGATCGCCGGGCCAGCCGGATCGTTCAACCTGCGCGTCGACGCGACGCAGTTGCTGCCGGTGGGCCGCACCCCGTTCCTGCTCGCCGAGCTGACGGCCGGGCTGACCGACAACACGCCGAACCAGAACCAGGTCACCATCGGCGGCGGCCTGGCCTACGACAACGTCTTTCTCATCGACGGCGTCGACGTGAACGACAACGTGTTCGGTCAGCCGAACGGCCTCTTCATCGAAGCCGGGATCCAGGAAGTCCAGGTGCTGACCTCCGGCATCGGCGCCGAATACGGGCGCTTCGGCGGCGGCGGCGTGGTGAACATCATCACGCGCAGCGGCGGCAACATCTTCTCGGGCGCTGTCCGCGCCAATCTGTCGAATGCCGCGTGGAGCGCCGAGACGCCCTTCGAGCGTTCGAAGGGCACGACCCGCGCGAGCAAGCTGTCCCCGACCTACGAGGCGATCGTGGGCGGCCCGGTGATGAAGGACCGGCTGTGGTTCTTCGGCGGCACACGCGTCGAGCGCACGACGACGTCGAACCTGCTGCCGCAGACCGGCGTGGCGTATGCGGGCAAGAACGACAACCGCCGCTACGAGGCGAAGCTCACGGGCACGCTCGCGCCGGGGCACACCCTGCAGGGCACTTACATCGACAGCCGCACCGAACAGTTCGCGGTCTCGCACCCGAACAGCATCGACGCGCGGGCGCTGACGCAGCCGTTGACGACCAACCGGCTTGGCGTGGCGACGTGGCGCGGCGTGCTGGCCGGCCGCGCGTTTGCGACGGCGCAGTATTCGCAGAAGACCTGGCAGGTCCGCAACAACGGCGGCACCTCGTCCGACATCCATGACTCGCCGTTCCTGACGCGCGGCACCACGAGCGGAGTGCCCGCGAATCTGGAATACAGCAACCCGTACTTCGACTCGACGGATCCTGACGGCCGGAACAACCGCCAGGCGACGGCCAGCGTGTCGTACCTGCTCGGCGCGCCGCGCTTCGGGAGCCACGAACTGAAGTCCGGCACCGAGTATTTCGTCTCGACCCGGCGGACCGGCAACTCACAGACATCCACCGGCTACATCTTCCAGACCGACTACCGCCTGGACGGGGCCGGCAAGCCCGCGCTCGACGCCAACGGCCGGATCATTCCGGTCTTCACGACCGGCACGAGCCGCCTGGCGACGTGGATGCCTTCACGCGGCGCGGCGATCGACATCGCGACGACGTCCGTGTATGCCATGGACCGGTGGACCGCGGCGCCGCGGCTCACGTTCGACCTCGGCGTGCGATTCGAGCACGTGTCGAGCGAGGCGGAACTGCAGGCCCAGGCGGTCAACGCGAACACCTTCATGCCACGGCTCGGCGCGACCTATGCGCTCACAGCCGACGGGCGTACCGTGGCGTCAGCCACCTACGGGCATTATGCGGGGACCTACAACGACGTGCAGTTCGGGCGGAACAGCGCGGCCGGCAATGCCGACCGCATCACGGGCAGCTA
>JANOJK010001176.1:0-5548 GCA_031408165.1 Acidobacteriota bacterium
CGAGCTGCAGGCGCAGCTCGATTACCAGCTCGCGCTCATCACGTATCAGACGGTACAGCTCGTCGGCGGGGCATCGACGTCAGCGTTCACGACGCCGGCGATCGGGGCTCCAACGGGCGCCACCGGCGGCACGTCGACGACAACCCCGACCGCCGGGACGACCGTGCTGACTGGTGGCGGCGGGCCCGGCGGCAACTAGCAGGCTGATGAGACACGCGAAGCTGCCAAGGCAGAAGGCAGAAGGCAGAAGGCAGAAGGCAGAAGGTAGGACACTGAGATCGCGCCGCAAATCTACATGTTCTGCATTTTGCCTTCTACCTTTTGCCTTCAGGTTGGCACTTTTTCAGCAACCTGCTGATGGCTGCTCGTCGCGAAACGATCTCACGCGCGCCGAGCCGACTCATTCAGCGAGGCACGAAGGCAGAAAGACTAGCGCTCAGAAGCGGTCGGGTCTGAAACTCTCCAGCGCCCGATCGCGTTTTCCTTCGACAATCAGGTCGGCAATCAACTTCGCCGTGATCGGCGCCAGCAGCACGCCATTGCGGTAGTGCCCCGAGGCGTGGATGATGCCCGGCATGTCTGCATCCGATCCGAGCACCGGCAGTTCATCGGGCGTCGCGGGCCTGAGGCCCGCCCGGGCCTCCAGGAACGTCGCGCCCCATCCTTCCGGCAACAGCTCGCAGGCCGCGTCCAGCAGGTCGCGAACACCGGCCGCCGTCGTCCGCTCGTCGAACCCCACGTCCTCGACCGTCGCCCCCACGAGCAGAGTCCCGTCAGTCCGCGGGACGATGTAGCACTCCGGGCCCCACACGATGGTGGACAACGGATGTCCGTGCCACCCGAGGTGCAGGATCTGCCCGCGGACCGGCCGCAGCGGCGGCACCCGCACACCCTCGATCCTGTTCCCCCACGCGCCCGCCGCCATCACAATCGTGGCGGCATCGCAGTCGCCGTCTGTCGTGGTGACATGAAACGTCGATCCCGTGCGGTCGATGCGCTGCACCGCCGCGCGACGAAAGGACGTCCCCCGCCGCTCCGCGGCGCGCGCGAGCGCCGCCGCGAGCTGGAGCGCGGCGACATAGCCATGAGCGGGCGTCAGCAGCGCGCCGGCAATCGTGCCGAGGGCGGGATGCGCGGCCTTCGCGACGGCCGGCACGAGAAACTCGGTGGCCACGCCCGGCGGCGGCGCGTACCGCCGCAGGTCGGCGGCGTGCTTCGGATCGAGCGCGACCTCCAGCGTGCCGATACGCCGGTACTCGACGTCGATCTCGGACTCGCGGCGCACGGCCGCAATCCAGTCGTCGTACAAGTCCAGGCTGCGGACCGCAAGGTCCAGAAGCGCGCCAGGCTCGTGCGCCTCGACGTACGGCGCGAGCATTCCGGCCGACGCGCGCGTCGCGCCGCCGCCGACCGGGCGATCATCGAACACCGTGCAGGCTACCCCGCGCGTCGCCAGCTCGCGCGCCACTGCACAACCGATGATCCCGGCGCCGACGATGACGATGGACTTGGTCACGATTGCTGCTGCTTGTGACGACGATCTCACGCGGAGGACGCGAAGTTGCGCCGCGCGCGGAGACTCAATTCTTGACCAGAACCGAACCCGGCGGGCGCTGCATTCGCCGGGAGCCCGGCGCGAGATCGCCGGTGACAGTAGACGGACGGTATGGTTACTCGAAGCTGGTGAGGGTGGCTTCCAGGGTACGGACGCGGCTGTCGGCACGGTTCCACTGGACGAGGATCGGGCTCTGATAGCGGCCGTCGGCAATGACCCCCTGCCCGTCGTTCTCGCGGATGCGGAGGTTCACCGCACGCTTCATCCGGAGGAAGCGGCCCGCGGGGACGGCGAAGGCGCGGGCGAACAGCCGCTCGAGCAGCGACGCACGGAGGCCCGTGATGTCGAGCACCTGGTTCAGCGCGCGCACCATGTCGTACTTCGCGTAGTCGAGCGCCTTGGCCGGAATCGCGCGAGGGTGCGCCCACATGTGGCGCCCCTTCTCGGCCGCGTACCGGAGCGGGTTGCGCAGCACTTCCGCGAGGTCGTGCCGCATCAGGAGCGTTTCGTACTCGTTCACCGTGAGCCCCGCCTGGCGCTCCCCGCCGGCGAGCTCGAGCCGCACCCGGCCGTTCGTGACTCCCTGAGCCTTCATCTGCGCCACGATCTGGTCGTAGATCCCGAGCTTCGGATCTTTCAGGTTCACCGAGTCCACCGGGTGATCCGACACGGGCACGTCAATCCGGAGACGCGACACGTCACGCTCCCGGGTGAAGCCGACGATGCTCGTGAGACGGCGTCGCGGCCGTCCGTCGGTCACGCCATCCAGATCGACGAAGCAGACGGGCTCCTCGGGACGGTTGACGTAGCTGACGCAGGTACTGAGGCCCGCGGCGATGAACGCAAGGTGCGAGTCAGCGTTGCGCGGCTCCACGGCCCGCTCCGCCGTCGTCAGGTCCTTGCGACGATCCAGCATGTCGTGTTCGTAACCGGCTCCCTCGGGGAACATCGCGCGGAACACTTCGACGTACGGGGCGACCGTCGCTTTCTGTCGCGTCAGGCGCGCAGCGAGACTCTGCTCGAGGTATCCCGCGGTCGTGTGGAATGAGTGATAGAGATGGCGCGGATACGCGGCGAGCATGTCGCCATGCGTGGTCCGCAGCCGGTCGCGGACGTCGATGATGTCGAACCGCGCCCTGGGCGTCAGTTCGAGCGTAACCTCGACCGGTGAAACAGCCATGAATCCAAGTTCAGTGTAACGCATTTTTACTTTGTTATGCAAAGTTATTTGGGCTGTAACCCGTTGAGTCCGCTCGGACGGGCGACCGGGGTACAACCGTCGAGCTGGCAAACACGGCGAGGGGTTTGCTTTCCGGAGCCGGCATGCTGGCTTACCTGCGAGTGCCGCTTGGATGGATGGAGCTGCTGAAACGAACCGCCAGGGAGGCGCTGGCCGACGACGTGTTCAGTCTCGCAGCCCAGCAGGCCTATTACTTTTTCTTCGCCCTCTTCCCCGCTCTCCTGTTCGTCATCGCGGTGGCGAGCTTCTTCCCACTCCAGACGCTGATAGACGACGTCGTCCAGATGATCGGCCGGGTCGCACCTGGGGACGTGGTCAAGGTCATCACCGACTCCATGCAGCAGCTCTCGCAGCAGAACAGCGGCGGGATCCTCACCTTTGCCTTCCTGGTGACCATCTGGAGCAGCTCGGGGGCGATGGTGTCAATCATCACCACGCTCAACGCGGCCTATGACGTCACGGAATCGCGGCCCTGGTGGAAGACGCGCGTGACCGCGATCGCGCTGACGATCGGCATCGCGATCTTCGTCCTGGCATCGATGTTCCTCATCCTCGCGGGTCCGACTGTCGCCGAGGCCCTGGCCGTGCGCATGCACCTGGGGCCGACGTTCACATGGGCCTGGATGGTGCTGCAATGGCCGGTGGTGTTCGCGCTCGTCGTCAGCGCAATCGGCCTGGTGTACTACTTCGCGCCCGACGTTCAGCAGGACTGGGTCTGGATTACGCCTGGGGCCGTGCTCGCGACGGTCCTCTGGGTGGGAGTGTCGCTCGCCCTGAAGCTCTATTACCAGCTGATGCCGGACGCCAATGCCGCCTACGGCACGCTGGGCGCCGTCATGGTGCTGATGCTCTGGTTCTACTGCTCGGGGCTGGCGCTGCTGCTCGGGGCGGAGCTGAACGCCGAGGTAGAGCACGCCTCGCCGTACGGAAAGGATGCAGGGGAGCGGGTTCCGGGCGAAAAGAAGGTCGTCGGCCCGCGCGCGCAGCGCCTCTATGAAGAGAAGAAGGCCAAGGGGGAAGTTCCGGTCAAGCCCATACAGGAGGATCTGAACTGCGACATAGAACGCCCACCGGCGCCCGCGCGCGTCGCTCCGAAGCCGAGCGACCTCCTCATCGGCACCATCGCGCTCGCGCCCGCCGCGATTGTCGCGGCGAAAAAGGTCAGGGACGAAATCAAGAAGTCGGCCTGAAGGGGGGGCCGTCGGGCGGGTCGAAAATTGGCGGGCCTGTCAGTCGTGGGCCTCGGTTGCCAGTCGTCGCCTTCGATCCTCGGTCGTCAGTCGTCGCTTCGGTCCTCGATCCTCGGTCCTCGCCCGGTTATCGGCACACCACGGTCGGAGGCTGCTGCCAGGAGTCCGGGCGCAGCTTCCCGCCGAAGCCCCAGTACACAGGCTCCGCCTTGACACAGTTCGAAGGGACCGGCACGCGCGTCTTCACCACGCCGACATCCGTATTAATCGTCGTCAGGATCGTGTCGCCGCCCGGATGCCGCCTGGAGGGCACGCCGACGTACACGGGCACCGCGACCGGATAAGGGACGACAACGGGCGCCGGAGTTGGCGCATCGTGGTGATCGATCACGATGACTTCTGGCTGCGGAGCGGGAATTGAGGGTTGCGAGGCGGGCTCCGGCTCCCGCGGCGGTGTTCTTCCGCTCTTGATGAGGGCCACGATGACCGCTTCGCTGACGCCCGCATCCTTCAACTGCTTGACGGTGGCCGTGTCGATTCTGAATATACCGCGGTCGACCTCGATCAGCGCGAGGAGCACCTGATCGCTGAGGCCCGCCTTCGACAATTCGATGACATCCCTGATGGTGACGGCCTCGGCACGGGCGGCGGCGAGGGCGATGACGGCCAGAAGGCAAAGCGCGGTGCGGCGGAACATCCGGACCTCCATTCGCCTCTATAGTGCAACGAAAGCGCCATCCGGTTGGGTCTGTTGTATTGGGGTGGAGTGCGGACCAGCCGGCCCGGGGGTCCTTTGACGAGGACAGCACTGTCCCCCGCCAATGGCGCAGCTGGCCCAGGACTCTTGGAATTACAGGCGATTCGAGAGGTACGCCCCTTGCTCAGCAAGGGACAGGGAGTTTTTCAATGTTTTCCAGACCGCTGGCGTTTCTTCTGGTGGCTCTCGGGTGCGTGACCGCCGCGGCGGGTGGCGCCTACGTCGCCACGCGGCACAACGCGACCGAAACGGTCGTGTCCACGGCCCCGACCCCCGCGACCGCGCCAGCCGGCGAGGCCTCGGCGGCGGCGGCGCAGCCTCCGTCCCAGCCTGTCGCGGAAACCGAAGCGGCGGTGACGGGCGTGAGGGCCGAGGCCCCTCCGTCCCCGAGATCGGCCCCGAAATCGGACCTGAAAGCCCCGAAAGCAGCGACCAGCGCAGCCCCAGTTCCCTCAACTCGCCGGCCGGCCGCGCGGACCCAGGAGCCGGCGGCGCCCGCGACGACGCGCGCCTGGAACGAGTCCGGGGCCGGACGGACGGTCCCCGTGAACGGCGCCGCACCCGCCGGCCAGGCCCAGGCCGAGTGGCAGGCGCCGCCGGTGCAGGCCGCACCGCCGCCGGCACCCGAGCCGTCAAGGGCCGCGGAACCGCAGCCGGAACCGCCGCGCGTCCCTCAGTTCGAGGAGGTCATCCTGCCGGCCTCGTCGGTGATCGGTCTGCAGCTCGACACCTCCCTCTCGTCGGACCGCGCGCGTCTCGAGGATCGCGTGGAAGCGCGCGTGTCGCGTGATGTCATGGCCGCCGGC
>JANOJK010001196.1:0-10939 GCA_031408165.1 Acidobacteriota bacterium
GTTCGAGGAGCGTCATGCCTCCCGCATCGACGAGACACTTCGGCTTGTCGCCCGCCGTGCCGTTCAGCCGGGATCCCTTTCCTGCCGCGAGAATGACGCCTCTCATATTCATGCCGCCGGTACGAGCTTGCGTGTGCGCCCGGCCAGTTCCCGGATCCTGGCGCTGTACTGCTCGCGGTCGCGGCGTCCCCGCGCCGCGACGAACAGCCCGAGATAAAGCAAAACTGCGGCCGCCGCCTCAGCCACGACAAACTTGAATCCGTCCGGGGTGTAGTGGCGCGACACGAAGAGCAGGCCGCCGACCACCACCGCGGGCCATGCGGGCGGCCAGACGGCCCGGCGGAACGCCACGAGCACCGGGACCCCGACGCGGTGGCATGCGGCAGGGAAGATCAGGAATATGGATGAGAAGGCGATCGGGATGAGCGTGCCGATCGCCACGCCGACCAGGCCGAAGGGTCCGATGAGCGCCGCGCTCAGCGCGAGGTTCACGAGTCCCGTGCCGATATTCACCATGGCGAGGCGTCGCACCAGGCCGGACCCCTTCAGCAGCGTCGTGCTGGTGGCGTTCCCCACGCGCAACGCCACCGCGAACGCCAGAATCTGGATGACCGGTGCCGCCGCGAGGATTTCGGGCTTCCCGATCCACGCGCGAATCAGCGGCTCCGCCAGCACGACGAGCACGAGGGCGATCGGCACGACAGTGGCGAGCGACAGCCGCGTGCCTTCGATGAGGACCTGCTGGAGCCGGCCGACGCGCTGGGTGGCATCCGAGTCGACGACCACCGGAAAGAGTACGGCGTTGCCCTGGTTGGTCAGCCGCTGCGTGGCTGAAATAATCCGATTGGCCACCGCCCACACCGCGACCGGACCGGCCCCGAGGAAGATGCCGATGACCACTTCGTCGAGCTCGTAGTTGAGTTTGTTCGCCCAGTCGATGATCGACGAGTAGACGCTGAAGCCGGTGACTTCGCGCAGCCGCTCCCGGCGGATGAGCGACGGCCGGATGTGCAGCGCGGGGAAGACCTTGAAGGCGTTCCGCCGGTAGACGAAGTAGGTGAGGACCCGCACCAGCGTCGTACCCGCCACGAGGGCCACCAGCCCGTAGCCGGCCAGGACCATCGCGATGTTCACCGCCGCGACCAGCAGGTTGCTGACGATCGCCACCATGTTGTTGATGTCGTAGCGCTGGAACCCGCTGCTGACGCCGCCGTACACCGAGAACGGGAAGTTGATGGCGACGTTGACGCCGATGATGAGGAGGATCCACTTGCCGATCTCGGCCTGCGCGTGGTCGATGCGGAACACGTGCTCGAGGTTGAAGGCCAGCCCGACGACGACGAGGTAGGCGAGCACGCCGAATGCGGCGAACAGGAAGAAGAGCGTGCTGGCGATCTCGTTGAGCGCCCGCGTGTCCTTGTGGGCGCGGTATTGCGCGACGAACTTGACCATCGCCCCGCCGTAGCCCAGGTCGAGGATGGAGAAGTGGATGGTGACGCCGGCCGTCAGCATCCAGAGCCCGTAGGCCTCGGTGCCGAGGTGGTGCAGGTTGAACGGCAGGGTGATGAGCCCGATCGCCACTTCCGCGGCGACCGACAGGTAGCGGGTCGCCACGTTGCGGAAGATCGTGCGGAGCGGCCGATCCTCCTGCGCCACCCAGCCGGCCTCGCTCACGCCGCCCCCTTGCGGAACAGCACCACCTTGACTGTGTCGAACACAATGGTGAGATCGAAGACGACCGACAGGTGCTTGATGTAGTACAGGTCGTAGCGCAGCTTCTCCATCGCGTCCTCGAGCGAGGACCCGTAGCGGTACTTCACCTGCGCCCAGCCGGTAAGCCCGGGCTTGACCGCCAGGCGCTGCCGGTAGAACGGGATCTCCTTCGCCAGCTGCTCGACGAAGAACGGGCGCTCGGGGCGCGGGCCCACGAAGCTCATGTCCCCCCGCACCACGTTCCAGAGCTGGGGCAGCTCGTCGAGGCGCGTCTTCCGGATGAACCGTCCGACCAGGGTGACCCGGTCGTCGCCGTCCTTCGCCCAGATCGGCGTGCCGGCCTTTTCCGCGTCCTTGCGCATCGAGCGGAACTTCGCGAGCGTGAACGTGCGGCCGTTCTCGCCGACGCGCTCCTGGCGGTACAGCACCGGCCGGCCGTCCTCGATCATGACCAGCAGCGCGGTGAGGATCATCAGCGGCAGCGTCAACACCGCGAGGATCGCCGACAGCAGCAGGTCAATCGTCCGCTTCATCAGCCGCGTGGTGCGCGACACGCAGAACCCGTCCGAGAAGATCAGCCACGACGGACGCAGGTCGTCGATCAGGATCTTCCCCGTGACGCGCTCGTAGGTGGTCGTCGCTTCCTCCACGCGGATCCCGGCCATTTTCGCCCGCAGCAGCTCCTCGAGCGGCAGCCGGCCGCGCCGATCGGCCATCCCGACGATGATGCGATCGATATGATGCTCGGCGATCAGCCGGTCGATGTCGGCGGGCGTACCGACGATGGCGGGATTGACGATGCGCTCGCCGATGCGCGAGGCGTCGTCGTCGATGAACCCGACAATGCGGTACGCGAATTCCTGCTGATCGAGGATCTGCCGCGCGACCTTGCGGGCGGTGTCGCCGGTGCCGACAAACAACACCCGCTCCTGCAGCCGCATCGATCCGCTGACGCGGTTGAACAGCAGTCGCCACCCGAGGATCGCGACGAGGAAGACGAACAAGGCCGAGACGAAGATGCCGTTGCCGATCATCAGGGCCGGCAGCACGAAGTAGAGCGCCGCCAGCACGATCGATGCGGCGCCGGCCGCCTGCAGGAGGCGGACGACCAGCTCGCGGTTCGAGTGCACGAGCGTCAGGTCGTAGAAATCGTTGTAGTAGAGGCTGGTCTGGCAGACCAGCGTGACGAGGAGGATCTTCCACAGATTGGACCCGAGATCCGGCGTGCTCTGCACGGCCGCGGCGAGGGCCACCGATCCGAAGATCAGCACCAGCTCGCCGCTGAAGACCGTCAGACTCCGCGTCGACACGTGCCGGTTGAACAACTGCATGGGTCCCGACCTGTCCCGCTAGCCGGCGACGTAGCCGCCGGCGGGGTACTCGTAACCGGCGGAGGCGTCCCCCGCGTCATTGAGGATCAGACCCAGGACCTTGGCCGTGTCCAGGCCGGCGAGCGCCCGTTCGATGGCGGGCTTCGGCGTCACGCCGGCGCGCACGATCATCAGGATACCGTCGGCCATCGACGAGGCGATGGCCACGTCGGCGAGCGGCGCGACGGGCGGCATATCGATGATGATCCGGTCGTAGCGCGTCCGCAGCGTGTCGAGCAGGCGCCGCATGGATGCCGAGCCGAGGAGCTCCGCGGGGTGCAAGGGGATGATCCCGGAGGGCAGGATCGTCAGCCGGTGCTCCGGCAGCGACACCAGCGCCTCCTCGACCGAGGCGCCACCCATCAGGACGTCGCTCAGGCCCGGCGTTTCCGCGATGCCGAAGAGACGGTGGATCGACGCGCGGCGCAGATCCGCGTCGATGAGCAGCACCCGCTGCTGGTACTCCTGCGCCATCGTCAAGGCGAGGTTCGCGGCGGTCAGGCTCTTGCCGTCCCCCTTGTTCGGGCTGGTCACGATGATGGTCCGCAGCGCGTGGCCGTTCTCCGCGCTCTTGACGCGCGTGCGCAGCGAGCGGTACTGCTCCGCGGCGAGCGACTGCGGCGCGAGCGCCGCCACGAGGTGCGGATCGATGCCGGTGTCGGGGCGGGTGTTCCCCGTGGCCCCCACTCGCGGTTCCTGGATCTCCACGGGTGGCATGGCCGGCATGACGGGCGTGCTCACAGGGGGGCGTTCAGCGACCGCCTGCGCGGTGGACGGGCCTTCCGCGGCCCATTCGGCAGTCTCAGGGCTGGCCCATTCGGCAGTCTCAGGGCTGGTCCACTCGGCAGGCTCAGGCCTGGCCCACTCGGCAGGCTCAGGGCTGCCCATCGCGCGCGTGCGGCGTACGCTGCCGTCCCGCTCGGCCTTCTTCAGAATGTCCTGGATGCGGCTCATATATCTCTGCTCCTGCGCGGCCCTAGGCGGGGATCCGCGGAATCTCGCCGAGTACCGGCACTTCGAACTCGTGCTCGAGGGCGCGCGAGTCGTGCACCGAGCGGTCGAGGAACTCGCGGCCGAGCGCCGCGCCTGCGCCGAGCACGAGGCCGGCAACGATCGCCAGGGCCATGATCTTCAGCGGCTGGGGTTCGATGGGCGTGTCGGGGAGCGTGGCGGCGTAGAGCACGCTGAATCGTTCTCCCCCCTGACGCCGCGCGGTATCCTCGGCCATCCGCGCGGTGTTCAAGCGCGTGTTCAGTTCCGTGTAGCGTGTCTTCTCGAGCGCGTACTCGCGTTCGACCGACGCCAGCTCCTGCTCGACGACCGGCGCCGACTCGACGCGGCTCTGGTACTCGCCGATCTGCCGCTGCGCGCTGGCCGAGGCCGCCTGCAACTCGCGTACATGGAGCCTCGCGATGTCGCGCTCCTGGATCTTCTGCCGGTACATGGGGTCCGCCTTGAGCGTCTCCTCCCGGTTGGACGGATGAGTGGCCTTCGAGGCGGCCATGTCGGCGCGCGCCTGCGTGATCTCACGCTGCAGACGCTCGACATCCGGATGCCGATCGGTGAAACCGAGCGCGCGATCCGAGGCGAGCTGCGACTCGAGATCGTCGAGCCGCTTCTGCGCCGCCTGCGTGGCGGAGATGGCGCTGGCGGTCATCCCCTCCACCCCGACCCCCTGGCGCATCTGGTCGATCTGCGACTCGACCAGGCCCAGATGACCCTGCTCGGCACGGATCTGCATCGAGATCGACTCGAGCTGGCTCCGCGCGCCGTTGACCATCTGGACGTTCGAGCCGATCTGCTCCGGCAGCCGGCCGATGTTGCTCTGCTTCTTGGCGCGGAGCGTGTTCTCCAGTTCGGCCAGGCGCGCCTGGGAGGCCGCGACCTCCTGTTCCAGGACGTCGGCGGAGTTTTCCGCCCGCGTGGTCTGGACCTTCGAGTTCTCCTCGACGAAGACCGAGGCGACGCGATTGGCGATCCGCTGCGCATACGCCGGATCCTTGTCGGTGTAGCCGATGTAGAACAGGTCGATGCCGCGCGTCGGGTCGGGGCGGCCGTTCAGCCCGAGCGGCGGCGGCACCTCGAGGTTTTTGGCGAGGTTGTTTCGCAGCCCCGCGGCCGCTCCATCCGCCGGCCCGGACTTGTCGATCTTTTCCTCCCGCACGACACGGTCGAGCACCGTGGCGCTCAGGAGCAGCTGCTGGACGGCACGCGTCCGCTCGACCGGATCCATGCCGCTCATCCCGCGCAGCAGGTCGGCCGAGAGCGTCGGCGACTGGACGCCGATCGCTGCCTTGGACAGGTACTTCTTCGGCCAGGCGGCGACGACCGCGGCGCCCGTGGCGATCGCGACCAGCAGCGGCACGACGAACCACCACTTGCGGCGGTTGACGGCCGCCAGGTAATCGAGCGGGTGAAACGACTGTGGTTCCATCATCGGATCCTCACGGGTTCAGAGACGACGAACTGCACGCCGGCGACATGCCGGCTGATCTGGCCTGCGACCACCCGGTTGTCCTGCGTGGTGAAGGCGTGGGAGCCCTCGATGCGGAACCACTTCTGGACCGCGTAGCCGAGGACCGTGCGTACGAAGAGGGAGTCGAGCGCAAGTTGGGTCCGGTCGAACGGGTCTGTGCGGCGCCACGCCGCCGACTCCTGGAGGTAGAAGCGGTTGCGGCTGAGAGGCATGTGGATGTAGCCGCGCGCCTGCTGGCTCTGGTTGGTGCCGCCGAACGCCAGCGAGGGCACGTAGCTCCGGCTGTAGGCGAGCCCGAAGGTCGCCCGCTCCGCCCGGTGCGTCAGCCCGGCCTTCACGTAGGGCCCGGTCCGCGTTTCCTGCCTGGTGCGGTCGACGAGGTGGGCGACGCCGCCGGCCGCGTCGAAGGTCGTTCTCTCCCCGGTACGGTAGCGGAACACACCGCCGGCGTCCTGGAAGGTCAGCTGCTTCGTGCCCTCGTTGAGATCCGCCCACCGCACGCCGTACTCGCCGCCCGCGGAAACCCGTTCGGTCAGCCGGTGAGTCAGCTCGCCGTTCACGCCGTTCACCGTTCCGCCAGTCAGGCTGGTGTCCTTGCGCACGAAGTCGACCCACGTCATCTCGTACCGCGTCACGAGATCCGTGCTTCGCGACAGACGCGCGTCGACGCCTCCGGCGAGGGAGTTGTAGCGCGCACCGGTCCGCTGGAAGGGCACGTCGTGCAGCTCCATCAGATCGGTTGTCGGGACCTGCGAGTAGGTATCGGTCGCAAACAGGGTCACGCGGCGGGAGACGCGTTCGCGAAGCGACAGGTAGGCACGATGGTCGGTCCCGTCGAGCGCGGAAAGGTCTGCGTACCGCCGGAGCGCGCCCTGGTAGCCGCTCGAGAACGTTGTGCGCGGGCTGAAATACTCCAGCTGGCCGAACGGCGACATCTGGATCATCCGATCCGACGGCGTCTGCCCGTTGACGTCAGGCGAGGACATGGTCGCGTTGGTGTCGTGCAGCGCGCCGATGATCACGCCCGGCGTGAACGTCCATCCGGGTACGCGCCAGGACGGGAGCTCGGACGTCGGCTGCTCCTGCGCCGACGCGGGCGCCACCAGGGCGGCGGTGACCGCCAGGGCGGCAAGCGCGCGGACCGCGTAACGAGGGTGTGTTGAGCGCATCGTCATTCCCCGCTACTTGACGACAACCGTGTCGCCGGGCTGCAGTTGCAACGGCTCGCGCGTGTTCTCGTCGTCGAGCGCATCCTTGTAGTTGAACCTGAGCGTCTGCATGCCTGACGGCCCCTTGCGCAGGATGCGGATGTCCTTCTTGTTGGCGAAGTCGGTGAAGCCGCCCGCGACCGCCAGCGCCTGGAGCACCGACATGCGGCCGTTGGCGAGTGGCACGGTTCCCGGCTTGTTCACTTCGCCAGTGACGTAGACGACCTGGGGCGTGGCCTCGACGACGATGACCGTCACGACGGGGCTGGTGATGTACTCCTTCAGCGCGTCGCCGATGGCATCGCGGAGCTCGACGGACGTGCGGCCCGCGGCCAGGACGTCACCGACCAGCGGCAGCGTAATCTTGCCGTCGGGCCGGATCTGCAGCGACTGCGAGAGCTGCGAATCCTTGTAGACCTCGATCCGCAGTTTGTCGCCGGTGGCCAGCCGGTAGTCGTTCGGGCTGCTCGTTCCCGACATCCCGACGCCCGCCGGGGCAGGGGTCCGCGGTTCCGGCGCCGGTTTCGGATCGGTCGCCGCCGTACTCACGGGTGATGGCGGTGCAGGCCGCTTCGGCGTCCCCGCCGTCTGGCCGGACGCGGCCGCTACAAGAACCAGAATCGAAAAAGCCGTGAACGTTGCAGTCTTCATGTACGCACCTTCATTGAGCGTGGGCGGTTCCGCGCGGCGCCTGCCGTGGGAGACCGGTTCGCGCGTCGGCCGCGACCCGCTTGAGCGTGTCGAGGTCGGCGCCATGAGTGGGGCAGCACGCCGAGCCGACTTCGATTTCGACGGGCGTCGTGAACTGGTAATGCTCGAGGCGCGCCAACACGCGTTCGATGACCCGGGTGGAGTTCTGGTGATCGGCGTCGAGCAGAACCATCGACACCGTTGTCGCGTCGGTCGCCAGCATGTCGGTTTCACGGAGCTCGCCGCTGACGAGGCCGGCAATCTCGCCGACGGCCGCCGCCGGATCGCCGCCGCGCGGCTCCATCTGCACGAGCGTCACGAAATTCTGTGAGCGCAGCGCCCGCTTCAGTTCGTTCGCCAGCACGAAGTCGAACGTTTCGGTGTTCAGCACGTTCTTCACGACGCTTTGTCCAGCTCCGCTTCCTTGATCTTGTAAAGGAGCGCTTTGTAACTGATGCCAAGGATCTCCGCGGCTTCGCGGCGGTTCCACCGTGTCTGCTGCAGCGTGCGGGAAATCAGTTCGCGCTCCGCCTCGCGGGCGGCCGATCGCCCGATGTCCTTCAGCGAGACCGTCAGGGCCTGCGAGGCGGACGCCGCGGGGACTGGGGCCGGAGCCGGCGCGGGCACGGGGGCCGCCACCGGCGCGAGCGGGATGGCGCTCCCCTGGAGCGCCGGAATCGGGCCCACCCGCAGGAAGCGGCCGGCAATCGCATCCGCCACCTCCCGGCGGATGGCCGTGTCGCTGCCCAGGATCACCATCCGCTTGACGAGGTTCTCGAGCTCGCGCACGTTGCCGGGCCACTCGTACTCCGCAAACAGGCGCAGCGTGTCGGTCGCCATGGCGAGCGGCGGCTTGTTGTAGTGCTGCGAATAGCGCGCGAGGAAGTGCTCGGTCAGCGGCTTGATCTCGTCGCGCCGCTGCCGCAGTGGCGGGAGCGTGATACAGACGACGTTGAGGCGGAAGAAGAGGTCCTCGCGGAACTCGCCGTTCTGCACGGCCAATTCGAGATCGCGGTTCGTGGCGGCGACGACGCGGACGTCGACGCTGACGTCGTGCCGCCCCCCCAGCCGCGCGAACACCCCGTCCTGCAGAACCTGCAGCAATTTGGACTGGAGCGGCGCGGCCATCTCGCTGATTTCGTCGAGGAACATCGTGCCGTGGTTGGCGAACTCGAACTTGCCCGGCTTGTGCTGGATGGCGCCGGTGAAGGCGCCGCGCTCGAACCCGAACAGCTCCGACTCGAGGAGTTCCGCGGGGAGAGCCGCGCAGTTGACCTTGACGAAGGTACGGTCGCGCCGCGGGGACGCCGCGTGGACCCCGCGCGCGACGAGCTCCTTCCCGGTACCGCTCTCGCCACGGATGATAACCGTGACGTCCGTGTCGGCGACACGCTCGACGAGATCGCGCACCTCCCTCATCTGAGCGCTGGTCCCGAGCAGCTCGCCATAGCCATGGCTGGAGGTCCGGGCGGGCAGTTCGATTCCTCGAGACGCGTCAATCGCCCGCATCCCGTATAAGCGCGGTTCGGTAGGCCCCTGCACGAGTCCCAGTTCAGCAAGGCGAATGCCACGACAGCAAAACTTTGGATACATTGGGGAAACGCGGGGACGCGGGCGGGAATAGCCGGGATGAGAATCGCGTTACCCTTGGGGCGGTCGGTAGCGCGCTACTACTTATGTGGAGCGGGGAGGTTGAGGTGGGAGCTAAACCGGCAAATCTCCAACCTCCCCTGCTCTCTACACCCTGGTGATGCCGCACTCCTTGATCTTGTTGAGGAGCGTCTTGTAGCTCACGCCGAGAATCTGCGCGGCCTTGCGGCGGTTCCAGTGCACCTGGCGCAGCGTGTGCTCGATCGCCGTGCGTTCGGCTTTCATCGATGCGGCCTTCGCGACCGCCGCGAGGGAACCGCCGCTGCTCTCACCGGTCGGTTCGTCTTCGGCGGGGTCGTCCGGCTCCGGTGGGCCGGAGGGAGGGGCCGCCGGTGGCATGGACGGCTGATAGGGGAGAGGAGGCATGGCGTAGCCGGTCATGCCGACCGGCATGGCCATCGCCGCCGCCGCGGCGGCCGCCGGCGCCGCCGCCGCCGCGCGCTGCATGTTGCGCTCGATCTCGCGGATCACCAGCTGTTCGTCCTGGAGAATCACCACGCGCTTGATCATGTTCTCGAGCTCGCGGATGTTCCCCGGCCACTCGTACTGCATGAACAGCTGGCGAAGGGGCTCGGTGAGCGACCGCGCCGGGCGATTGTACTTCCGCGCGTACCGCGCGATGAAGAAGTCGATGAGCGTGGGGATCTCGTCGGGGCGCTCCCGCAGCGGCGGGACGGTGAGCTCGATCACCTTCAACCGGTAATACAGGTCCTCGCGAAAGTCGCCGCTCAGCATCATCTTCTCGAGGTCGCGATTGGTCGCGGCCACGATCCGGACGTCGACCTGAACGCGCTTGTTGCTGCCGAGCTTGGTGAACTCGCCATCCTGCAGCACGTGCAGCAGCTTGGCCTGGAGCGCCGGCTTCATTTCGCCGATTTCGTCGAGCATCAGCGTCCCGGTGTCGGCCTGCTCGAACTTGCCGATACGCGTGTTGGCGGCGCCGGTGAACGCGCCGCGCTCGTGCCCGAACAGTTCGCTCTCGAGCAGCTCCGCGGGCAGCGCCGCGCAGTTCACCTTGACGAAGGGACGATTCCGGCGGGTCGAGCGCTGGTGGATCGCGCGCGAGACCAGCTCCTTGCCGACGCCGCTCTCGCCGCGAATCAGCACGCCGACGTCGCTGTCGGCCACCTGCTCGATCACCGTCGCGATGCCGCGCATCTTCTCGCTGTTGCCCCACACCGAGCGGTCCTCGTCGTCGGACAGCTGCTGCCGCAACTCGCTCAACTCGGACACCAGGCGGTTCTTTTCGATCGCGTTCTTGATCGCGACATCGAGCGCGATCTCCCCGAGGCCTTCGGGATCGTCGGGCTTGACGACGTAGTCGGCGGCGCCGAGGCGCACGGCCTCGACAATCGTAGACGCCTGGTTCCGGCCCGACAGCATGATGACCTGCGCTTCCGGCCGCGAGGCCTTCAGTGCGCGCAACGTGGCCATGCCGTCCAGGCCGGGCATCATCACATCGAGGAGCACCACGTCGGGCGCCTCGGCCTGTTTCATGGACGCGAGGAGCTCGTCACCGCGCGTATAGCACCGCGCTTCATAACCGCGCAGCGACAGGAAGGTCCTCAAATACTGCGCAAAGCCGGCGTCGTCATCAACGATCGCTACGTAAGGTTTCTTCATCTTGTATCAACCGACTACACATAAGAGCCAAGTGAGCATTCCGTTGCCCACACTATTCAAGAGTTGTACCTCAACAGAACCCACCTTGGAACCTGCCGAAGAAATCTGGGTAACCCGCTGCCGCTTTTCGCTGGCACTCAACTTGATATTGCAGCTGGCGTGAGAGGGTTTGACATGCGTAAGTATTTGGCGCCTCTGGTGTTTGCCGG
>JANOJK010000002.1:0-2984 GCA_031408165.1 Acidobacteriota bacterium
GGCGAAGCACGTGGTGCTGCTGTCGGACGGACGCACGTATCCCGACGACTACGAGGCGCTCGTGAAGAAGATGGTAGAGGCGCGGATCACGGTGTCGTCGGTCGCCGTCGGCCCCGGCGCCGACCAGGAGCTCCTCAGGAACATCGCGCTGTGGGGCAAGGGGCAGGGGTACCTCGTCGCGGACGCGAAGGAGTTGCCGCAGATCTTCGTCAAGGAAGCGAAGCACGCCAGCACGCCGGCGTTCGACGAACAGGCGATGTCTCCGGTCGTAAAACGCCCCGCGTTCCTGCGGGACGTCGACCTTGCGCACATGCCGCCGCTCAAGGGGTGGACCGCCACCGTCCTCAAGGACACGGCGCTCGAAATTATCGCGACGCCCGACGGCGATCCGCTGCTGGCGTTCTGGCCCGTGGGCCTCGGGCGCACCGCGGTCTTCGCGTCGGACGTGAAGGATCGCTGGGGGGCGCACTGGGTCCAGTGGAAGGGCTACGGCCCGTTTTTCAGCGCGGTGGTGCACGCACTCGAGCGTCAGCGGCCCGCCGCCGTGGCGCTCGAGGTCGCGCCCGGCCCGATCCGCGGCGCGAGCCGCGCTGTCGCCATCGCGGTCGAGGCGCGCGACGACCGGGGACGCTACCGCGATCTCCTCCATCCCGCCGTGCACCTTCGCGCGGGGAGCGGATCGGCCCGCGACGTCCAGGCGCGCCAGGTCGCGCCCGGGCGCTACGAAGCGTCGGTCGTGGCCGATGCGCTGGAGACGCTCAGCGTCAGCGTCACGGGCGCGGGGACCGACGAAAGCGCCGCCACGGCAACGCGGCTGGTCGTGCCCGATCCGATGGCGGAGTACAGGTTCCGCCCGCCCGACGAGGATCTGCTGAAGGCGATCGCATCAGGCACGGGCGGCGCGTGGAAGCCCACCGCCCCCGCGCTGGCGAAGGCCGCCGGAGACCGCAGGGCCGAGCGCCGGCCGGTCGCGGCGGCACTCGTCATGCTGGCGCTGGGCCTGTGGTTCCTGGACCTGCTGTTCCGGCGCGTCAGGGTGTTCGAGGCCACAGTCGCACCGTCCGCGACGGGTGTTGAAAAAGCGACGCCACGAGACGACTAGTTGTTCCTTTGTGCCTTGGTGACTTCGTGTCTTCGTGATGGTCGGCGTGGCGTCGTCCAAGGTCCTTTGCTGCGAGGGCGGAGAGTTCATATGACGACCTATCGACACCGGCGAGCGGCGACCATCGGTAACGGCGCCCTGCGCGTCACCGTGCTCGAGGAAGGCGGACACATCGCCGAGATCGCGGACACGGCGACCGGGACCAGCCCGCTGTGGACGCCGCACTGGCCGTCGATCGAGCCGTCCACCTACGATCCCGCCACACACGCGATCTATGGAAGCGGCACGGATGCGGGCCTGCTCGCCGGGATCATGGGGCACAACCTCTGCCTCGACATCTTCGGCGGTCCGTCCGATGAGGAGGCTCGCGCCGGCTTTCCTGTTCACGGCGAGGCCTCGACGGCACGCTTCGAGATCGAGGCCTCCGCCGCATCGCTGACCATGCGGGCGCGTTTGCCCCAGGCGCAGCTGCGGTTCGAGCGGCGCATCGATCTGCTCGAGCGCGCCGTTCGCGTCCGCGAGCAGGTCGAGAACCTTGCCGGGGCCGATCGGCCGATCGGCTGGACCGAGCACGTCACGCTCGGGCCGCCGTTTCTCCAGAAGGGGCGGACCGAGCTGCGCGCGTCCGCGCGCCGATCCATGGTCTTCGAAGGGGCGGTCGGGCCCGCGGACTACCTCGCGCCCGGCGCGGTATTCGAGTGGCCGGGGGCGCCCCGCGTTGACGGAGCAGTCGCCGACCTTCGCCTGTATACCGATGCCCCCTCGTCGAGCGGATACACGGCGCACCAGATGGATCCGGGGCGGGAGCACGCCTACTTCGTCGCCTTCTCGCCGGAGTCGCGGATGGCCTTCGGCTATGTCTGGCGACGCGCGGATTTTCCATGGATGGGCATCTGGGAGGAAAACCACGCCAGAACCGCCCCGCCGTGGAATGGCCGGACCCTCACGCGAGGCCTCGAGTTCGGCGTGTCGCCGTTCCCTGAAACACGGCGTCAGATGATCGACCGGGGCCCGACGTTCGGCACGCCCGGCTATCGCTGGATCCCCGCTCGCGCAACCGTTGCGGTCGAGTATTGGGCGATGCTGAGTCCCGCCTCGGCAATACCGGAGCATCTCGACTGGCCCACGTGATGCGCAGGGCGCGCTACACTAAGGACGATCTTTTTTTGCAGGAGATCAGGAGTTCAGGAGACTTCGTTGATAGTTGATCATTGATCATTGTGCTCCTGATCGCCTGGTCTCCTGCTCTGGAATCCGGATACTGAAGGGAATGCCGCCGATGAGAGTGCTTTCGCTCGCGTGTTGTCTCGCCGTCGCCTCGCTCGGAACCGCCGCCGCCCAGACGGCCGCCCCGGCCACGACCGGAGCCCCCAAGACCCAGACGGCGTCGGCCGCCAAGGGCGTGCGAACGGTGGAAATCACGGGCGCCGACAACATGAAGTTCGACAAGACCGAGATTGCCGCGAAACCCGGCGAGACGCTGCGGATCGTGCTCAAGAACATCGGCGCCATGCCGAAAAACGTCATGGGGCACAACTTCGTCCTGCTGAAACTCGGGATCGATCAGGTGGAGTTCAACAACGCGGCGTTCAGCGCGCGCGAGACCGATTTCATTCCGCCGTCGATGAAGACCGCCGTGATTGCGAATACGCCCCTCTCCGGCCCCGGCGAGAGCGTGGAAATTACGTTCAAGGTGCCCGCCGCGGCAGGGCGGTACCCGTACCTCTGCTCGTTTCCCGGACACTTCGCGCTCGGCATGCGCGGCACGCTGATCGTCAAGTAGCGATCAGAACTCGACGCGGGCGCGCACGGCGACGGTCCGGGGAGTGCCGAGGGCGGTCCCCGAAAAGAGGCCGTCGAAGTTGATCACCCGCAGCCGCCC
>JANOJK010000600.1:0-4504 GCA_031408165.1 Acidobacteriota bacterium
TGATCCTCGCCGTGTTCCTGCCGATCGCCCTGATGTTCCGCGTCCCGCTCCGGAAGTTCATCCGCGCGGTGAAGGAACCGGCGATTATCGCGTTCTCCACGACGTCGAGCGAAGCGGCGCTGCCGCGCGCGATGGAAGTGCTGGAGCGGCTGGGCGTGCCGCGCCGGATCGTGTCGTTCGTTCTGCCGCTCGGCTACAGCTTCAACCTCGACGGCACGACGCTGTATCTCTCCCTCGCCTCGATTTTCGTGGCGCAGGCGGCCGGCGTGGAGCTCACAATCGGCCAGCAGATCACGATGCTGGTGACGCTGATGCTGACGAGCAAAGGCGTCGCGGGCGTGCCGCGGGCGTCTCTCGTGATCCTCGCCGGAACACTCGCGATGTACGGCCTGCCGCTCGAAGGGATCACCCTCATCCTCGGAGTCGACGAACTGATGGACATGGCCAGGACGATGACGAACGTCATCGGCAACTGCCTGGCGACCGTGGTGATCGCGAAGTGGGAAGGTGAGTTCGTGGAGGCGAGCGACGAAGATCTGGCGCTCGCCGCCGCGCGCGGCGAAATCTGATTCATGCCCCTGCCTGCGGCGGACCGGAACCCTGGCCGGTTCAACCTCTGGTTCTTCGAAGGCGCTCGCGGTCCCGGCAGTCACGAGGCCCCGCACCAGTCTTCCTGGTGGAAGGTCATGTGCCTCACCGGGGTCGACTACTTCTCGACGCTCGGCTACCAGCCTGGCATTGCCTTTCTCTCTGCCGGCCTGCTCTCGCCGCTCGCCACTCTCGTGCTCGTACTCCTGACTCTCTTCGGCGCGCTCCCGATGTACCGGCGGGTGGCCGAGCTCAGCCCGCACGGCCAGGGGAGCATCGCCATTCTCGAGGAGCTGCTGCCGCGCTGGCGCGGAAAGGCGCTCGTCCTGTGCCTCCTCGGTTTCGCGGCCACGGGATTCATCATCACGATCACCTTGTCGGCGGCGGACGCCACCGCGCACATCATCGAGAACCCGATGGTTCCGCACTGGCTGCACCATCCGGTGCTCGTGACGATCGTGCTGCTCGCGGCGCTCGGCGCCGTCTTCCTGAAAGGGTTCCGCGAGGCCGTCGGACTCGCGGTCCCCATTGTCGTCATCTACCTGATCCTCAACGTCATCCTCATCGCGGCCGAGCTGCGCGTCGTGTGGGCCCTGCCGGCGCCCTTCGAGGCATGGTATGGGGCGGCGTCGAGCCGCCACGGCAACTTCACCTCGATGACGCTGGTCGCCCTGCTCCTGTTTCCCAAGCTCGCGCTCGGTCTCTCCGGGTTCGAGACCGGCGTCTCGGTGATGCCGCTCGTGGCCGGGGATCCCGGTGAGCCGCCCGGCAGCCTGACGGGACGGATCAGGAACGCGAAGAAGCTGCTGACGATCGCCGCGCTCATCATGAGCGTCCTGCTCGTCGGCAGCAGCATCGTCACCACCATGCTGGTTCCCGCGGAGGCGTTTGCCACCGGAGGTGAAGCCTACGGGCGCGCGCTCGCCTACCTCGCGCACAGGGACCTCGGCGAGACCTTCGGCACGATCTACGACCTCAGCACCGTCACGATCCTCTGGTTCGCGGGAGCCTCCGCGATGGTGGGGCTGCTCAGCCTGGTCCCCAAGTATCTCCCGCGCTACGGGATGGCTCCGGAGTGGGCCAAAGCCAATCGCCCGCTGGTGGTCATCTTCACGCTGGTCACGTTTGTGGTGACGGCCCTCTTCAAGGCGGACGTGAACGCGCAGGGCGGGGCCTACGCCACCGGCGTGCTGGTCCTGATGGGGTCCGCGGCGCTGGCGGTCACGCTCGCGGCCCGGCGCGAGAGGCGGATGTACGCGGGCTACCTGCTGCTGACGGCCGTGTTCGTCTACACGACGGCGGTGAATATCTGGGAGAAGCCCGAAGGCATCAAGATCGCGTCGATCTTCATCGTGTCGATCGTGCTGACCTCGCTCGTCTCGAGGGTCATGCGATCGACCGAGTTGCGCGTGCTCGGCGTGGACGCCGACGAGCGTGCGAGGGAGTTCCTGAAGGAAGCGGCGGCCAAACCGGTCCGCATCATCGCCAACCGGCCCGACGCCGGGGACGTGGCGGAATACGAGCACAAGCTCAAAGAGGCGCGCGACTCCCACCACCTGCCTCCGGACGAGCGCCCGCTGTTTGTCGAGGTCCGTCCGGGCGACGTCTCGGCGTTCAGCGACCGGCTGGAGGTCACGGGCGTGGATGTGGGCGGCCACCACGTGCTTCGCAGCACCAGTCCGGCGATCCCGAATGCGATTGCCGCGCTTCTCCTCCACATCCGGGACGAGACGGGCAAGGTTCCGCACGCGTATTTCGGCTGGACTGAAGGGAACCCGATCGTGTACCTCTTGAAGTTCCTCGCGTTCGGCGAGGGGGACACGGCGCCGGTGACACGGGAAGTGCTGCGCCAGTCGGAGCCCGATCCGCTCAGGCGTCCACGGATTCACGTGGGCTGACATGGCACCTGGCCTGAGCGCGCGGCACACGCAGACATTCCTCGCCTGGCTGTTCGAAGGGCGGAGCGGATCGGCGGAAACGCCGGACTCACGTCATCAGTACCCGTGGTGGAAGGTGATGTGCCTCACGGGGGTCGATTACTTCTCCACGCTCGGCTACCAGCCCGGCATCGCGTTTCTCGCCGCCGATTTCCTTTCTCCTCTCGCCACTCTCGTCATCGTCCTGCTGACCCTGCTCGGCGCGCTGCCGATCTACAACCGCGTCGCGGAGGCCAGCCCGAAGGGCCACGGCAGCATCACGATGCTCGAGGAGCTCCTTCCGCGGTGGCGGGGCAAGGCCTTCGTCCTGTGCCTGCTCGGGTTCGCGGCGACCGACTTCGTCATCACGATCACGCTGTCGGCCGCCGACGCCACGGCGCACGTCCTCGGCAATCCGTTCGTGCCCGCGGCGTTCAACCATCCGGTCATCGTGACGCTCCTGCTGCTCGGGGCGCTCAGCGCGATCTTCCTGAAGGGCTTCAAGGAGGCCATCGGTCTCGCCGTCGGCATCGTCGGGGTCTACCTGGTGCTGAACGCCGTGGTGATTGCCGCCGCCCTGGTCGAGGTCGTGACGCATCCGCACGTGTTCCCGGAGTGGCGCACCGCCCTTTACCAGCGGCACGGCAGTCCGCTCGCAATGATCGGGCTTGCGCTGCTGCTCTTTCCAAAGCTGGCGCTCGGCCTCTCGGGGTTCGAGACCGGCGTCATGGTGATGCCGCTCGTCAAGGGGGATCCGGACGACGATCCGCGCCATCCGAAGGGGCGCATCCGCAACACCCGGAAGCTGCTGCGGACGGCCGCGCTCCTGATGAGCGTGCTGCTCATCGGCAGCAGCGTCGCGACGACGCTCCTGGTGCCGCCAGAGGCGTTCGAGCGGGGGGGCGCGGCATACGGCCGCGCGCTCTCGTTCCTGGCCCACGGGATGTTCGGGGAGATCTTCGGCACGGTGTACGATCTCAGCACCGTCTCGATCCTGTGGTACGCCGGCGACTCCGCGATGGCGGGCCTGCTGGGACTGGTGCCGCGCTACCTGCCGCGGTACGGGATGGCCCCCGATTGGGCGAAGGCGACGCGTCCGCTCGTGCTGCTGTTCGCGGTCATCACCGTCGTCATCACGATCCTCTTCAAGGCGGACGTCGAGGCCCAGGGTGGCGCGTACGCCACCGGCGTCCTGGTGCTCATGACGTCCGCGTCGGTCGCCGCCACGCTGAACGAGCGTGCCCACCGGCGGCGCTTCGCCGGCTTCAGCCTGATTACGCTCGTGTTCGTCTATACCACCCTCTTGAACGTCTACGAGCGTCCGGAAGGCTTCAAGATCGCGCTGTGGTTCATCGCCACGATCATCGCCATGTCGCTCGTGTCACGCGTGATGCGATCGACCGAGCTCAGAATCCATGGCGTCGAGCCCGACGAGACGGCGCTCGGCTTCATCCGGGACACCGGCGGCGCGCCCGTCCGGATCCTGGCGATCCGTCCTGGCGATGGGCGCAGGGAGGCGTACGAGAACAAGATCCGCGAAGCGCGGGAGTCTCATAACCTTCCGGAGGATCACGGGGTGCTGTTTCTGGAGATCCGGCCCGGCGACGTCTCCGACTTCCAGGGCTCGCTCAGGGTCACCGGGGCGGAGGTCGGCGGCTATCGCGTCCTGCGGACGACGAGCCCGGCGATTCCCAACGCGATCGCCGCGCTCCTGCTGTACATCCGCGACGAGACCGGCCAGCTTCCGCACGCCTACTTCGGATGGACCGAGGGAAATCCGATCGTGTACTTGATGAAGTTCCTGGCCTTCGGCGAGGGTGACACCGCGCCGGTCACGCGCGAGGTGCTGCGCCAGCACGACACTAACCCGCTTCGTCGTCCTCGGATCCACTTAGGATGACGGCGGCTTCCTCGACGCCGTGCCCCTTGACGGCGGTCACTTCCAGCTCCAGGCGATCGTAGCGGACCGTATCCCCGACCCTGGGCGTCCGGCCGAGCTG
>JANOJK010000019.1:0-2900 GCA_031408165.1 Acidobacteriota bacterium
AGGCGTCGCTGGCGGTGCTCGGCAAGGGCGGCATTCCCCTGGTGCTCGGCGGCGACCACTCGCTCGCCGCCGGATCCGTCGCCGCGACGGCGGACTTCCTGCGCCGCGAGGACAAGCCGGTCGGGCTGATCTGGGTCGATGCGCACGGCGACATGAACACGCCGGGCACCTCGTCGAGCGGCAACGTCCACGGCATGCCGCTCGCGGCGCTGCTCGGCCCCGAGCCGGCGGAACTGGCGCGGATCGGCGGCTTCTCGCCGAAGGTCAGCCCCCAACGCACGGTCCTCATCGGCATCCGCAACCTCGACGATCGCGAGAAGGAGCGCATCCGCGAATCCGGCGTGCACGTGTTCACGATGAAAGACATCGACCGCGCCGGCATCGCCGCGACCGTCGAGCAGGCGATCGCCATCGCGGGCGAGGGGACCGGGGGCATCCACGTGTCGTTCGATCTCGACGTCTGCGACCCGACGATCGCGCCGGGCGTCGGGACGCCGGTCAAGGGGGGCGTGAATTATCGCGAGGCGCACATGCTCATGGAGATGATCGCCGACTCGGGCCTGCTGCGCGCGCTGGATCTCGTCGAAGTGAATCCGATTCTCGACGACCGCAACATGACGGCCATCCTGGGATCCGAGCTCGCCTCGTCTGCGCTCGGCCAGAGGATTCTGTAGACACCGATCCATCTGTGTTGGTTGTGGCCGCTATTCCGGCGTTTCCCGGATAGGAGCCCACGCGGGTCACGACGGATTCCTTACGGTCGTCTCGTGATTGGGACTCACCTCGGGAGATTACCAGGGCGATCGCGAGGCTGACCTGAAGGCCACACCTCGAAGGCGCGGATACCCCGGACTCTGTAGGTCTCAATCACATCGCGTCCACCCCCGACCGTCAGCCAGTCCGCGAACGATTTCGCCGGCAGTCCCAGCGGGCCGCCCGGATCGAACACGACCGCATAGGTATTCAGCAGCGCCGAATCCCGCTCGTAGACGATAGCGAGCAATGGTGGCGCGTGCTGCAGGTAGGTGGCGCGATCCGTGAGGGTGTACGAACCCGTCTCCGCGGCGATCCGAAGCGTCACCCCCATGCTGGCGCCCGCCACCACGAGCCTGTCGCCCTCCGGCGCGGCGCCCCCTGCCCTCCACAAGGCCTGCTCCCGTTCGTGGGTACCAGACTGGTCGCCGCGGGAAATGAATCGCGACCGACTGCGCGCGATTCTCGCCATCGCCTCTGCCGCCCCTGGCGAACCTCGCACTCCTGCGGGATCGGATGCCGGACCGATCAGAACGAAGTCATTGAACATCAGCTTCGCGTAGATCCAGGACCGGTGATTCTGAATTGCAAGAGCCTCGGCTGCGGGTGCGTGCGTGATCGCCACGTCGGCCTGGCCACCAGCCAACATCGCGAGGGCTCTTCCACTTCCTACCATGTGGGTCCGCAGCACCAGCTGCGATTGACGCTCGTAGGCCGGCAGCAGAACCTCCAGAAGGCCGGAGTTGGCGACGCTCGTCGTAGTGGCGAGGGTGAGCTCTTTCGCCGGGGCGTGACAGCCCGACACCACGGTGCAAAGGAGCACTGCGGTGGTGAGGTTGCGGCACATTCTCAGACATTATCCGCGTGATCAGTTCACCCGCATGAACGCGATCAGGTCCGCGACATCCCGAGCGGTGAGACCAAGCGCCGCCGGCCCCATCATCAGCGATTCCGTCATGCGCCGCCGCTCGGCCACCCGCTTGGCGGGAATGATCTGGGTGATGCCGCCGTGGCTCCGCATCATCAGCGGATCGCCCTGCTTGATCAACAGCCCCTGAATCGTCAGGCCGTCGGTGGTGCGGACCTCCGTGCCGTCGTAGCCCTGTGCGATCTCGGCGCTCGGCCGGACGATGGCCGTGGCGATGACTTCGGGTGACTTGCCGCGGCCCCAGCCGTCCAGCGCCGGGCCGACTTCGGCGCCGGCCCCGCCGCTCGCGTGACACATCAGACAGCGCGTCACGACGTTCTTGCCGCGCGCGGCGTCACCAGGCAGCGCGAGGATCTCGTCGATCGAGAGCTCGGGAGCATTCGCCGGCGGTCGTGGCACCACCATCTCCTGGAGCTTGATCGCGTCCGGATCGTAGATGCCGGTCGCCTTCAACGCCGGTTGGAGGTCGTATTCCGCCCAGCTGTTGGACATCCGGTTGAGCAGCCACCAGGTCGCCAGATCGCTCAACGGACCTTTTTCGGCAGCGATCTTGAGCAAGGCGCCAGCGGCCGGCTGCGCGTCGATGAAGGCTAGCGCGTCGGTTGCGAGACGGCGGTCCGCCATGGAGACCTTCGACGACCGCGCACGAGCCGACAGGGCCGGCACCGCCGAGGGCACGTGCAGGCGCCACGCCATCCACGCAAACGTTTGGGGCCACGCCACGGGATCGGCCGGCACACCGGGCTCGCGCCGGAGCCGGTCGTAGAGCGCAGGCTCCTTCCCGGTCGCCCCCGTGCCCAGCGCTTCCAGATAGCTGCGATCCTGGCCGTCGAAGCCGCGAGCGACGTCAACCAGGACGCCCAGCGCCGCGTCGGCAGGCCGATCGCGCATCGAAAGCGCGACTTCGCGCCGGACCCCGGGATCCGGATCGCGGGCGAGGCGGGCCGCGATGGGAAGGACGTCGAGCCCGGCGCGCCGCATGGCGCGGTAGGCCGCGATGCGCATCGCGGGATCGGTATGAGACTCGGGCGCGCCCGCGCGCTGCTGTCCCTCAGGACCGAGCTGATACAGAAGGAACACGGCGCGGCCGCGGATGTACGGGTTGGGATCGCCGAGCAGCGCCGCCACCGCGTTCAGCGAAGCGGCGCCGCGGGCTTTCAGCCCCTCGAATCCGATCGCCCGGACGTTCACCGCTGGCGAGCGAAGCGCGGTGATCAGA
>JANOJK010000041.1:0-5497 GCA_031408165.1 Acidobacteriota bacterium
ATCCTCGACAACGCCGGCTATCGAGTCTTTGTAGCCGCGAACGGAGACGACGCGGAGAGAGTGTTCGCACAGCATGCCGATTCGATTGATCTCGTTGTGACAGACGTAGTCATGCCTGGCTGCGGGGGTCCGGAGCTGCTGGGCCGGCTGCAGCATCGCGCCCCTGCGCTGAGGGTGCTCTATATGTCAGGCTACACGGAACAGTCCGCCGCGCATAGAGCGGGAATCGATCGCGGCGTCCCATTCGTCCAGAAGCCCTTCACGGCTGCGGAGTTCGTTCGACAGGTCCGTGAAGCGTTGGATCGATGATGGAATCACGCTTCACGGAATGGCGCGCCAGCCTTGCCGCATCAGCGATCGGGAGCGTCCCGCGCGGCCGGTGATCAGCTTTTTTTCATAGGCTATCGACGCGCGCGCCGGCGACGCCACGCCACCATCGCCGCGCCCGTTCCCAGGAGAACGAGCGACGCAGGTTCCGGGGTGGGCGACGCGCCGGCAAAGTCGTACCGCAGGTTGTGCCCCATGAACAGCGGATCTTCCGTGTCGCTGAACAGGAACGCCGCCGTCGCGGTGCCGCGTCCGGACAGTGTCTTGGTGAAGGCCGGTTCGGTGAGCCCGTGCACGAACGGATTGAGCAGGTAACCGCTGACGGTGCCGGAGAACGTGAACTCGCGCGCGACGGAAAGGTCACCCGAGCCGGCAATCTGAAATGACGGTGACGAGAAGGTGCCGGTCATACCGTCGAGGAAGATCTGTGAATAGGTGACGCCGTCCACGACAGCACGGCCCTCGGCCCGCGGCCCCACGAACGCGCCCCCGAGATCCAGCGTGGCGCCCGGCCGGCACGGCGTGCACAAGAGCCCCAGTGAACTCGAGTAGGCCTCAGCAAAGCCGGTGAGGACGAACCCGTCCCCTTCCAGGTGGAAGCGGGAGGAGGCGCCCACCACCTCGGCGTCGACCCGCCCGCTGGTAATCGCGATCGGATCCGCGGCGGCGGTTCGCGGCAGCGCGACGGCTGCCATCAGCATCAACACCCGGATACCCGGTCCAGCGAGGATACGCATTTGTCCTCCCATGTTTCGCATAATGGGTGGCTGGATGCCTCAATCCGTGCCGCCGTTGCCCGGACGGGCGCCACCGCGGGCGCTCCCCGCAAAGGTGCTGCCAGCGAGCACGATCAGCCGAGGGTATCGCCCGGAGTCTGCAGTGGCAATCGACGCAGCGATGGGGTCGTTTGCGACAGGGTGCGCCACCGTTGAAACCGGCGGAACTCGCGCCCGGCACGTTTTGGTTGAGCTGCACAGCTTGCCGGTGGCCACCCGGAGCAGCGGTGGCAGGAATGCGGAGAAGAGATGTTCTGGCGTTGCCGCACGCGTGGCAGGTGATGATGCGCTCGTCCGGCTCGGGACCATAGCCAGACCGGGTAGTGTCCCGACTATGGCCGGACGATGTGATCTGGCGGCCCATGCTCACGTGAGGCTGCCGAGGATTTCCCCGAGGCCATACGCGCACGCCGAGCGGACGACCTCGGGCGAAAGGCGGCGATCCTGCGGGATTCGAGTCGCCTCGCGAATCGCATCCGTCACCTGCTCGAAAAGTGTATGCGCCCTGGTTTCCGCCCGCCTGGCGGTCTTCGGCGGCATCTTCGGGCGGAGCTGTTCGACCCACAACGCCCGCAGGTCGTCGAGCGCGCCGCCGAACAGCTCCAGGGTGTCGTGGATGTAGATCACGTCCTGCGCTTTCTTGTTGGGCGGGCGCTTGTCGTGAATGAGCAGCTTCTGAACGATGAAGCTGACGGGGTTGGGGAGCAGGACGTCAGCGGGTCGCTCTATTGGTACACCGACGTCCGGCCCCAGACGCACGGACCACGGCGCTTCCAGCAGGATGTCCAGATAGCGAAGCTTTTGGGCGTTGATGCCGGCCTTTGATGCGGTGACGGCCGGTGTCCCGTTGCGCTTCCGTTCGCCCCCGTGCAGCGGAACCAGGAACTCTGCGTAGAACCCGCTGTCGTCGTTGTCAAGGAGGTAATGCGTGACGGGGGGTGCATCATCACCCCGGAATCGTCGCGAGAACCCGGCGTCCTCGAGTGCCTGACGGATATTTCCTTCAAGAGGAGCCTGCAGCGAGATCGCGACATCGACGTCTCGTGTTCTCAGGGGCTGGTACGATGGCGTGCCCGCCAGTGGATGGAGCCGATGAAGCCGATGCGCCCAGCCGCCGACGATGACAAGGTGGCCGAGCCAGGGGCGGACCGCTTGGAGCAGTCGGGCGAAGGGTTCGGAGTCTTCCACGTCACGACCCCCTGTTGATGATGGGGGCAAGCACGCGGTTTCGAATCAGGTCCGCCTGCTCCTGGCCGCGCGCGGGATGTGACGCGACATCCAGCCACACCTGGAGCACGTCGGCAGCCGCGACTCCGTCGGCCCTCACCATTCCGCGAAAGATCGAGCTGGGCGCCGGCGCCTGACGGAGCAGGACGTCCGGCTGTTCGCCCGCTTCACATGGCCGCAGGTTCTTCCACGCCGCAAGGCTCGAGGGCTGCACGCGCTCAACATAAATATGGGGCGGCACGCCCTGGACGAATCCGAGCTTCAATGCGTCGGCTGCGGCAAATAGCGCGAGGCACGCCCGGCCGCTGCCGAGCCCCTTCCGGAGTTGCACCTGCGAGTTTCCCGGAAGGCGGAAGCGCATCTGAACCTCCCGCACGGATCTGTGGCTCGACGCCTGCCATCGCAGGAACAGTTGCTGGCGTCTGACAAGATCGAGCGACGAAGCCGATTCGCGGAGGTGCCCCTCCTCCTGCAGCTGCTGCACGAACCGGAACGCGCTCATCACTGACACCTGTGCCGCCTGTGAAAGTTGCGAGGCGTTACGGTAATGTCCGCGCGGCGCGGAGAGCAGATGGTCGGGCAGCTCATTCGCGAGCAGCACTTTGAGCATCCACTGATTCAGATCCGAGAAGAGATTGCGCGAGTCGCGGGAGGCTCCGGAACCCACGACAGGGGAGGGACGGGCTGGCGCCGCGTTGAGATCCTCGAGGCTTGGACCGCGGAACAGACGAAGCCCTTCTGAGTCAAAGACACCCGCGGCCACATCCGGCGCATACTTGGCGGCGAAGTCGAGGACTTGCTCGGCGGCACGGTGAGAGATCTTCGGCGCGCTCACCACAGCGAGAGGGACAACGTTCTTGCCGCCGCGCCTAACCTGGAGGGCGGCCTGCGCGAAGAGCGGAACCAGCCGATCGCTGCGCCCTTCGGCACCCGCCTTGAGCTCAACCGCGTAGACGACTTTTCGGCGTCGTGCCAAAAGATCCGCCTCGAATGCTCCCTCCCGCTGAAGCCACTTCACTTTCCAGCCGGCCTGCTCGAGGATGCGCCGGAGCTGCTCGGCCGCCAGTCGCCAGCGCGAGGCGGGTGATGATTTACTGAGTAGTTCGTGATCTACCATGACAGCTCTTTTGGCAGTATAACACGGCCATGTTAATCAACGCGGCCGTAATAATTAACATGACCATGATAACGATGGACGCCGGGGCTCTCCTTTCTCACTGCTGACCCTGATATCGCGGCGGGGAGGCAGTCGAATCGATACGCTCGCCTGCGGATAGTTACCCAGCGGGCGCACGACAACACTCCCAACGATCGTTGTTTACTTCTTGTTGAGGAAAATGGAGCCGGCGATCCGGGTTGAACGGACGACCTGCTGATTACGAATCAGCTGCTCTACCACTGAGCTACGCCGGCCAAGGCGGGGACATCCGGACCGAACCGGACGCACTATTCTACCAGAACCGCACTCCAGCGCATTGCGTTCCGGCGCCTACCGCGACGAGTCGTACGGCTCGCCGGCGCGCAGCTCCGCCACCCACGTGTGGCTGACGCTGCCCAGGTCGGCCGCCTGCGTGCTGCGATACCAGATGCCGACCGCCGCCAGGGCGGTTGCGACGACACCCAGACCGACGACGATTAACACAGTACTCATTGTGTCCACGATCATTCTGGGCGCTTGCCCGGGAGCGTAGGAGGAGGGCGACGATGTCTCCACTGTACGTTCCGGCGGCCCGCGCGGCAAGAAGAATCGGCTGCTACCATATCCGCGTGAAGATCACCCGTATCCTGGCGTACCGCGTCGATCTGCCCCTCCACGAAACCTCCTACAAATGGTCCGGCGGGAAGTCCGTCACGGTCTTCGACAGCACGATTGTCCGCGTCGAGACGGACGCCGGCCTCGCCGGCCACGGCGAAGTGTGTCCCCTCGGGCCGTTTTACCTGCCGGCCTACGCCGACGGCGTCCGCGCCGGGCTTCGGGAGCTCGGACCGCACCTCCTCGGCGAGGACCCCCGGCAGCTCGGAAAGCTGAACCGGCGCATGGACGCGGCGCTGAAAGGGCATCCTTACGTGAAGAGCGGCATCGACATCGCCTGCTGGGACATCCTCGGCCAGGCCGCCGGCCTGCCGGTGTGCGAGTTGCTCGGCGGGCGCTACGGCGACGACGTCCACCTGTATCGCGCGATCTCGCAGGACACTCCCGACAGAATGGCGGCGCGCGTCGCCGGGTATCGCGCGGACGGCTACCGCCGATTTCAACTGAAGGTCGGCGGCGACACCGACGTCGACATCGCGCGAATCCACACGGTCGCGGCCGCGTTGCAGACGGGCGATCGCCTGATCGCCGACGCGAACACCGGCTGGACGCAGCACGAGGCGATGCGCGTCGTGAACGCCGTCCGCGACGTGGACGTCTATATCGAGCAGCCGTGCCTGACCTACGAGGAGTGCCTCAGCGTGCGGCGCCACACCGCGCACCCCTTCGTCCTCGACGAGAACATCGACGGCCTCGACGTGCTGCTGCGCGCCAGGGCCGACCTCGCGATGGACGTCGTCAATCTCAAGATCAGCAAGCTCGGGGGGCTCACGCGCACTGCGCAGGCCCGCGATCTCTGCGTCAGCATGGGGATCGCGATGACCATCGAGGACAGCTGGGGCGGCGACATCGCGACCGCTGCGATCGCCCATCTCGCGCACAGCACGCCGACCGACCTGTTGTTCACGACGACCGATTTCAACAGCTACGTCACCGTGTCAACGGCGACGGGCGCGCCGCAGCGCGTGAACGGACGGATGGCAGCGTCGACCGCACCCGGGCTCGGGATCGCGCCGCGGATGGATGTTCTGGGACCGGCCGTTGTCGTTGTCTGATCGGGATCCGAACGTTCTCCTTGGTTTCCCTCTCGCCTGCCCTCCGGTTTCGCCTCGTCGCCTCTTCGTCTCAACGCTGGCCGAGCGACGCGCGCAGGGTGTCGGCGCGAAACAGGCTGAAGGTCCCGGCGACCGCGTCCGGGGCCGGCGGCGACGGGAACAGCCGATTGAAACGCGGCAGCTGGCTGTTCCGCACCACGGTGACGGCGTCCGCGGGGTCCATGCGCACGCGCGTCATCGCTTCTGAAAACGACGCGGCGTCAACGCGGTCCGGCGTCGCCTCCGCGCGGAGCGCCGGG
>JANOJK010000476.1:0-2117 GCA_031408165.1 Acidobacteriota bacterium
GCCCGCTTCGGAAAGCCCGACTTTGTCGGTCGCCTGCTGGATGGTCTTGCGATTGCGGATGGCGGCGTGACCTTGGTGACCGTCGTGACCTTGGCGCCGAGGCCGTGGCCCGTGACACGCCCGGCGGATGGTGCTGGGGAAGCCTCAGGGTTCGAACCCGGCGAACCACGAGAACCCATGAGAACCGTGAGAACCGTGAGAACCGTGAGAACCGTGAGAACCGTGAGAACCGTGAGAACCCCTACCTCCGCCCTCCAACCTCCACCTGTCAGCGCAGCTTCCACCCGACCGACGCGATGCTGAGCACGCGGTAGGAGTACTCGTAATAGCGCTCGGTGCGGTGGAGCCTGCCGGAGACTTCCATCACCGCACCGGGCGCGAGCCGGAAGCGCCGCGCGAGTCCCGCCTCGGCATAGTCGCGAACCCCACCGTAAGGCGACCCGCTCCGCCGGATTGACAGGTAGTTGGGATCCGCCTCGTCCTTCACGAAGTGCCGCCCCCGCCAGGCGATCACGTGCGCGCGCCAGCCGTGGCGCTCCGCGGCGATCCGGCCGAAGAAGGCGGCGCCGTGGCGATCCCTATCGGAGCGCTGGCGGTCGGGGACGGATCTGGACGCGAGGCCGAGTAGCTCGACCGAGATCGTCGCGCCGCGCACGGCGGTCCCGTTGAGCGCGATGCCGGCCGCGGCGGCGGCGCTGTCCGCCACGGGACCCGTGTCGAACAACTGGCCGCCTTCGTGGACGACGTGCACCTGGAGCGGGACAGAGACGTGCCGGGTGAGCGTCACCCGCGCGTTCAACCCGCCGTCGAATCGCTCACGGTGCTCCCGCGTGTTCAGCCGCTGCCATTCGAGCCAGATGGCGTGGCGGAGACGCGCGCCTGCGAAGTCCCACTGCAGCCCCGCTTCGTAGGGGCGCTCGAAGGCGAGCGTCTCGCGCTGCAGCGGAGGCACGAGCGCGTGCGGACCGCCCCGATCGGGGCCTGCCGGCGCGTCCGCCGACAGCGCCGGCAGCGTGCCGAACACGAACGACGATCGCCGGCCGCGCACCGTCATCGCCATCACCGGCCGCGCCTGCTCGAACCCCTTGTCCGATCCGAACCGCTGGTTTCCGAACGCCCCGAGCGCGATCCGGACGCGCGGATTGAGCTCGACGTCCACGGCCACCCGCGCCGCCGCGCCGAAGATCGTCTCCCCTTCCCGAAAAGGGTTGCGGAACTCCGTGTTGTCGCCGTACAAGAGGAGGTCGGATCGGAGCGTGACCTTCTCCTGCGCGTGGACGAGGCCTCCGGCCCGCTGACACATGACCGGCAGCACGACGGCGAGCACGGCGCGCACGAAGCGTCGCATGCGTCCAACGATACTCCACGCGGTCCTGCTGCTGGCGCTGACGGCGTTACCGGCGCGCGCGCAAACCCCACCCGATCCCGGGGATCCGTTCGACGCCCGGCGATGGCATGTCGAGACCGAAGCCGTGGCGGCCGTCGAAGCGTGGAACTACAACATCTCCCACGAAGAGCTGTATGGCCTCAGCGAGGGGATCACCTATGGCGTGGGGCATGGGCTGGTGCTGCGCGCGAACCAGCGGCTGGCGTATGTGTCCCAGCGGGCGGAGGATGCGGTCCTGCTCGGACTGACGATCGGCCTGCGCGGGCGGGTGTATCGCCGCGGGCGCGTGTCGGCGTTCCTCCAGGGGGACATCGGCATCTCGCATACCGCGATTGCCACTCCGCCGCGGGGCACGCGGTTCAACTATCTCGCGGCGGGCGGCGGCGGGCTGACCGTCCGCGTGCGCGCACGCCTGCACCTCGTGCACGCGGTGCAGTTGATCCACGTCTCCAACGCCGGCGTGAAGGGCCCGGGGCGGAATCCCGACCTCGTGGCTGTCGGCGTGTCTATCGGACTTATTCTCAGGTTGATGTAGTGGCGCGCCACGCCTTTCTGCCTTCGTGCAGAACGAGCCGTCTCGTGGCGTCACACGTCGTACTAAAGGGGCGGTCTCGCGGGAGTGCCAACGTCCGGATTGACACGGGGATGCAGTGTCAGAATGGCTGAAGAGGAAACCATGTCCGAAGCGCAGGGGACGAAGACGCCGGGCAGGCCGTGGCATCTGTGGCTG
>JANOJK010000123.1:0-7019 GCA_031408165.1 Acidobacteriota bacterium
GGCGAAGACGTTCAACGATTTCCGGCGGGTGTTCGACAAACCGGACGCGTTCGACGCGGTCGTGATCTCGACGGCCGAGCACACGCACGCGTTCGCGACCTACCTGGCGCTGACGCACGGAAAGCACGTGTTCTGCGAGAAGCCGCTCACCTACAACATCTGGGAAGCACGACTCATTCGCGAGCTGGCCGCAAAGCACCCGAAGCTGTCGACGCAGATGGGCAACCAGGGCCACGCCTCGCCGGCCCGGCGCAAGATCAAGGAAATCCTGATGACCGGCGTCATCGGGCCGGTGCGCGAGGTGCACGTGTGGGCGGACCGTGCCTGGGGTCTCCAGGACGCGGCGTCCGCGGAGAAGTTCGACAAGCCGCACGGGTTCTATAACGGCATCCAGATCGTCGATCGATTCAAGGAAGACATGCCGATCCCGCCGAACCACCACTGGGATCTGTGGCTGGGACCCGCACCGGCGCGGCCTTTCCACGAGACCTACTTTCCAGGGCCGCGGTGGTATCGCTGGTGGGATGTCGGCAATGGCACGATGAGCGACCTCGGCAGCCACGACAACGACGTGCCCTACACGGTCCTCGACATCAAGCAACCGTTGACGATCGAAGCCACGTCACCAAATGGTCCGGCCCACAAGGAACTCGCGCCCGCGACGATGACCGTCGTCTACGAGTTTCCGGCCTCGGCGGCGGGAGCGCCGCCGGTGAAGCTGGTCTGGCACCAGGGGAACAGCAAACCGCCAGGCTGGGTGCCGGAATGGGGCGGCCGCTCGCAGTTGTTCATCGGCGAGAAGGGCATGCTGCTCGGCAGCGGGAAGCTGTTGCCGGAGGAGACGTTCAAGGACTTTGAAGCGCCGCCCGAGACCCTGCCTCGCTCGCCAGGTCACTGGGTCGAGTGGGTGAATTACGCGAAGGGTCTGGGTCCAGTACCCGGCTCGAACTTCCAGTACGCCGGCTGGACGACCGAAGCGAACCATCTCGGCAACGTCGCGTATCGGACTGGCAAGAAGATCGAGTGGGACTACAAGAACCTGCGGGCGCGCAACGCACCGGAGGCGGCCCCGTTCATCAAGCGGCCTGAGTACCGCAAGGGATGGACCGGCATCCTGAGACGCTCATGACGCGGCGGGAATTCGTCACGCGCGCGCTCGCCGTGTCCGCTGCCTTGCCCGCGATCGCGCGGGCGCAGACGCCGGCCGCGGCGCAGACGAAAGACGCGATCAACCCGGTGCCCGTGCGGGTCGGGATGACCGACTGGAACCTCGGGCAGCGCGGCGACATCACGAAGATCGCGCTCGCGCGCGAGATCGGTCTTGACGGCATCCAGGTGAGCGTGCAGTACCCGACCGACGGAAAGACGCCGACGCTCAGGGATCCCGAGACGCAGGCCGCCTTCAAACGCGCCGCGCTCGACAACGGCATCCAGATCTGCTCGCTCGCGATCGGCAACCCGGGGAAATCGCGACTCCCGATGCACACCAATCCGGCCTTCGGGATCCTGCTCATCGAGGCCGTCGAGATCGCCCATAACCTCGGCACCAACAACATCCTGCTGCCGATTCTCGGCGACAGTCACATCGACATGACGAGCCAGACGCAGGTCGACACGTTCGTCGCGATGATGAAGGAAGTCGCACGCTACGCGGAGAAGCACGGGGTGGTCGTCGGCCTGGAAGACTGGATCTCGGCCGAGGACAATATCAGGCTGCTGGATGCGATCGGCTCCGACTACGTCGCCGTCTACTACGACGCCCACAACATCGTGCCCCGGGTGAAGGACATCTATGCGGAGCCGAAGATGCTGGGCAAGCGCATCCACCAGATCCACGTGAAGAACGCCAACATGCTGATGTCCACGCCGGGAGGCAGGCTGGAGTGGCCGCGGATGGCGCAGGAGTTCTACGACATCGGCTACCGCGGCTGGTACGTGCTCGAAACCGGCTCGCCGTCGAAAGACATCGTCGCCGACACGCGCGCCAACATCGAGTACGTGAAGAAAACGTTCCGGATGCCGCCGGCTCACTGAGTCGCACCGCGTCCCACTGGGTTGAGACGCGCGCGCCCGGCTGACTCCGCGTTCCTGCTATTGCCTCGAAGCCCCGCTACCAGCGAACTCCCTGTATAGATCCGCGAGCCTCGCGGGGGACGCGCCGGGATGGATGACGACCCGATAGCGGAAACGCACGTGCTGCCCCGGTGCGATCGTCAGGCTCCCGTTCTGTGTCTTGTCGTTCAGAAAATCGCTCACGCCGAACGGATTGATCGAGTGCAGTCCGTATCCCCGGGAGTGCCAGTAGGTGGGATGCCGCGGGTTGCCGGGATGATCCATCATCACCACGCCCACCCTTTCTCCATCGATCCGGCCGGAGTAATCCACCCATTCGGACCGCTTGCCCCAGACGTTCGGCTCGCCCTCGCCGCCCTGCGCGTTGCGCAGCTTGCCGGTCCTCGCAGGCCCGCCCGCCCTCGGCTTCGCAGGCGGCTCGTCGAGCGACGTCGCCATGCGCATCGCGAACGTCCCTTCCTTCGTGTCACGGAAGACGACCGTGTCGATGGCCGCGAAGTCGAAGTCGAAATCGATGATGCGCAGCTCCGGATGCGCGTAGAACGTCGTCCTCCGCGTTTCCGTCAGCAACGGCGCGCCGTCTGGCTTCAGCCAGGTGAGAACGACGTCTACCGAGCCGGACTCTGTGCCGCTCTTCACCGCCGCAACCTTCTGCAGGACGATCCGGCCGAAGTTGGCGCTATCCGGCGGTTGAGGCTTGGCGACGTTCTGGACGGCCCAATAGTTGAACCCGTTGACGTCGCCGTGCCCGTAGAACAGGCCGGCATGGTGCGGATGATCGGTCGTCTCTCCCGGCAACTGGCCGGCGGGAAACGAGCGGTTGACGATCTTTCCGGAGGCAGAACGCAACGGATGGAGATAGGGTCGGTTCAGATCCGCGCCGCCGATATGGAAGATGGTGAACGGCTGGCCATCGATCTGGACGGCGATCTGTTCCGGTCCCGGTGTCAGCGTCACTTGAGCCCACGCCGGGAGCGCCGCGCAGAGCGGAAGGATGAGGAGCAGCGCCAGCGTACCGAGGGCTGGCCGAACGGACACACCGCGGAGCATGTTGACCTCCAGCATGAGTGACTGACCTGAACCCTGCATTACGTCACTATACGTAATGATTGCGTCAACCTGCGTAAATGCAGGCGAGCCGTCATTGAGGGGAGCGGAGCATCTCGTCCGGGATGCCCAGTCCTGGTCCGCCGATCTCCCCGGTGCGCAGGTAGCCGTCGCGGACGTCGAAGATTCCCGGGAAGCGCCCCTCCCACGGCTGGTTGGCCGCGGGGACATACTGCCGGGCGTTCGCCTCGATTCCGGCGATGGCGGGCACGTGCGCGGAGATGCCGACCGAATGGATGAGCGACGCGCCGGGACAGGTGAGGTCCTGGACGCACACGAACATCTTGTGCTTCCGCGCCGCCGCCGCCATGAGCATCGCCTGGCTCTGTCCCTTGCACGCCTTCAGCGCGACACCGGTGTAGCCCATCTCGCGCGCCAGCAACAGACTCTCGAGATCGGTCAGCGATTCATCGATGACGACGGGGCGGAGCTTCGCGGCTCCGTGCATCACGTTGGCGCGGTTGGCTCTCAGATCGCGCGCGGTTGGCTGCTCGACATACAGGATCCGATCGAAGCCCTTCGGGGAACCGGCGCGGATCTGCCGGAGTGCGTCGAGGACGTACGCGACGTTCGGGCACCGCTCGTTGAAGTCCAGGCAGTACGACCAGTCGGTGACGCCTCGGCGCGCCTGGGCCGCGGCGGCGGTCCGATCGATCGCGAGCGTGCGCTCGACGTCCCACGCGAGATCTTCGCCGCTCAGCTTGATCTTGATGCGCACGAGGCCGTCGCGCGCGATCCATTCGGGCAGCGTCTCCGGCAGGCCGTCACCTACCGGTTTCGCGACGTCCTTCGCGTCGAGAGGGTCGAGCCCGCCGACGCTGTGAAAGAGCGGGATTCGTGGCTGGGCCCGTGGCAGCAGCGCGCGGTCCAGCCGTGCGCCTCGGAAATCGGGACCGAGATAGCGCGACAGATCGCCAGGCAGCAGGTCGGGCCCGTAGGTGGCGTAGACGTTGCGGCCGTGCACCTTGCCGAAGGCGTCGTGAATGGCGGCATCGAACGGGCTCGCCACCACCTGCGTGCACAGCTTTGGCATGGCCTCGTCGAGCTGTCGCGCCGTCGAGACGCCCGCCGCGGCGCGCAGGTACTCGGGCTCGAGCACGTGATTGAGATCGAGCGGATGGCCGACCTCCGTGCACGCGCCGGTGATCCGTTCGATCTGCGACGCCAGCGCTTTCATCGCGTCGAGCGTCGTGTCGTACGACATCGTCTTCGACGGAAACGCCCACATGTTCCCCATCGTCATCGAGCCGAATCCGACGGCGCTCTTTCCGTTCCTCGTCGTGACGCGACAGTGGACGTTCAGCAGGGTGACGCGATCCACGACGCGCCCGCCGAACTTGTACGGCGCGCGGTAGACGTAATCCTGGTAGCCATGGCGGACTTCGTCGATGCCGATGTCGGTCGAGAGCGGTGCCAGGACGGCCGGACCTGGACCGCTTTCGGCCCGGTACCGCGCCGGCGCGACACGCGGGAGGGCGAGCGGGCTCGCGGCGACGGCCTGGAGAAAGCGGCGGCGGGACAACGTCACGGCTTCGACGCGGCTCCGTAAGCCTCGACCATGCGTGCCTTCACGAAGGCGAGATCGCGGGAGGCCGCAGCCAGCGTGTGCTCCTCGACGGCGTCCGGGGTCCCCCCCGGCACCTCGTATTCGAGGTGAAGCGACGCCGGACCGTGGAATCCCGCCTTCGCGAGCATCGCGAAGTAGGACTTCCAGTTGACCATCCCCTCACCCATCGGGCAGTTCTGCACCCGCCATCCGGTGGCGGTCTTCTCCCAGAAGAAATCCTTCAGGGCGATCATCGACAAGCGCGGCGCGGCCAGGCTGAACGCACTGCGCCAGCCGCCGTCGCCGCCTTCGACGACCGCGTGGCGCACGTCGAAATAATAGCCGGCCGTTTTCGGCTCGAGTGTGTCGATCACGGGCGCGATGTCCCACAGGCCGCCGCCGATGTAGCCGGCGTGGTTGTGGAACCCGAGGTGGACACCGTGACGCGCGCTCAACGCCGCGAGGCCGCGGAGCCTGGCGCCCGCCGCATCACGCTCTCTTCGCGCGTCAACGAACGCGTAGTAGTAGTAGCCGGTCTTGAAGTACGGGACCTTCAGCGCGGCGGCCGTCTCCAGTGTCGGCCGCGCGGCGGGATCGGCGTCGGAGGTCAGCTCCGTCGTGATCATCGGCACGGCCAGGCCTTCCGCCCGGATGCCCTCGACGAAGATGGGCAAGTCCTGCGCGACGCGCGCCGGCTCGACGTGTCCTTTGGGCCGCACGGTGAGATCGACGCCGCCGAAGCCCAGCGTCTTCAGGGCGCGTCCAAGTCCCCTGCCGTCCAGACGCGGAAGGTGTTTGGAAAAGAAGCACAGGGTGCCGCGAAAACCCGGTTTCGCCTGCGCGTGGATCATTCCCGGGAAGGCCGCAAGGGCGCCTCCCGCCGCGACGGTCTCGATGAAGCGGCGCCTGGTCACAGTTTCCATGGCTGATCATCCGCATTCTACTGTCCCGGGACCCTGAGCGGCTGGGTCTTCCGCTGCTGATCCACATCCCGCACAGGCGCCCAGGGCCGCGGACGACAACGCCGGCCGCGAGCGTCGCGAGCACGATGATGAGCTGGAGGGTGCGATACCATCTGGACTATGAGAATCGCGTTCATCATCACCGCGTCAGCCATCGCGGCATCCGCCGCAACGTATACGGCCCAGGAAAAGCCGGCGGGCGTAGACCCGCGCCCGCCCAACGCGACCGGCCAGACGCCGGCCCTACCGGGACAGACGCGCGCGCCCGAGGCGAAGAAGAACGTCGCGTTCGAGGTCGTTACCGTCGCGCGGGGCCTGGACAAACCCTGGGGCCTCGCCTTCCTGCCCGCGGGCAAGCTGCTCGTCACGGAAAAGCCGGGGCGACTCCGGGTGGTCAGCGCCGACGGCACGCTGTCGGAACCTGTCGCCGGCCTGCCCGCGGTGGACATCCGCGGCCAGGGCGGCCTCCTCGACGTCGTCCTCCACCCTCGCTTTACGTCGAACGGCTTGATCTACTGGAGCTACGCGGAAGTGCGCGAGGGCCTCACCAACACGGCGCTCGCGCGTGGGAAACTCGTCGATGGCGCGGCCCCGCGCGTGGACGACGTCCAGGTGATCTACCGCCAGGCGCCGGCCATGGACTCGGTGCAGCATTACGGCGGCCGGCTGGTCTGGCACCGCGACGGCACGCTGTTCGTGACGCAAGGGGATCGATCGATCATCCCGGGACGCATGCTGGCTCAGAACATGGACGGCCTGGTCGGCAAGATCGTCCGCCTCAACGCCGACGGATCGGTTCCGAAGGACAACCCTTTCGTGGGCAAAGAAGGCGTGCGTCCGGAGATCTGGTCGATAGGACACCGCAACGTGCAGTCGGCAACGCTCAATCCCGCGACCGGCGAGTTGTGGGAGGTCGAGCATGGCACCCGCGGCGGCGACGAGATCAATATCGCGCGCAAGGCCAAGGACTACGGCTGGCCGACGATTGCCTACGGGATCGAGTACCAGGGGGGCACGATCACGGGCGGCCTCACCGCGAAGGAGGGGATGGAGCAGCCGATCTACTACTGGGATCCGGTCATCGCGCCGAGCGGCATGATCTTCTACACGGGCAGCCTGTTTCCCGCCTGGAAGGGCAGTCTGTTCATCGGAGGGCTGGCCTCGAAGGCTCTCGTCCGCCTCGACGTGAAAGGCGACAAGGTCACCGGCGAGGAACGCCTGCTGACGGATCTGCAGCCGGCGCCGGAACGCATCCGGGACGTGCGGCAGGGGCCCGACGGCGCCATCTATCTGCTGACTGACAACACCGCGGGCCGGATCCTGAAGCTCGT
>JANOJK010000133.1:0-2955 GCA_031408165.1 Acidobacteriota bacterium
ATGAACGCCTCCTGTTGCCCGGAATCTAGTCGCGCCCGATCATGACGCCAAGCCAGCACAGTGCGAGCCGCATGTGAGCCAGCAACGTGCTGATCTCGAACGGCTTGTCAATGAAGATGAACACAGAGACACAGAGTTCACAGAGGCGCACAGAGGCCGCGCGGATGTGCGCGGCGCCGCGCTTCGGCCGGTCGCCGCGAACAGTCGAACGCGGCCTCTACGGCATGCTCTCCGGGTGGTCCGCGTAGTCCCAGGCCGGTTTTGCTTCTTCTCTGTGCGTCTCTGAGACCTCTGAGACTCTGTGTTCCTCTTCGTCTCTAGTTCGTCTCTATCCTCGCGGCACCGTGGCAGCGACCGACTTCGCGATCTCCTCCGCGATGGACGCCTGCTGCGGCAGGTCCAGGGTGTCGGTGTCGTAGGTCTTCGCCCACAGGTGCGTCTGGTCGCTCACGCGGATCAGGTGGGCGACGATGCGGAGGCGCTCCGTGTCTTTCTTCAGCTGCCCTAACAGCAGGTACTGCGCGCCAAGGGACTCTCCCATCGCTTTCATGTTGGCAGGCTTGAAACTGAAAGGCAGGTCGGCGGCATTGCCGATGACGAGGAGGTAAGGCAACCGTTCGGGCGTCGCGAGCCGGACGACCGTCGCGTCGGAGACACTCTTGGCGAGGCGGTCGAGATCCGCGGAGCCGGTCTCGTTGTGGAACGGGACGACGACGATCTTCGGTATCGCGTCCGACGAGGCGGACGGCCAGAGTGACTGCGCAACCGCGACCGCGAGCACGCCCGCGGCCGCTGCGGCCCACAACCACCACGGCCGCCGCGGCGCCGCGGTCGGCAGAAGGGGAGCCGCGGCGTCGGCCGTCGTGGCGCCGGACGGCGCCGCCGTTAGCTCGATCGCAGCGATGAAGCGGTACCCGCGCGTGGGAACCGTCTCGACGAACCGCGGCGACGCGGCGTTGTCGCGCAGCGCCGATCGCAGCTTCGCGACGCAGAAGTTCAGGCTGCGCTCGAAGTCCACGTGGGTGTCGTCCCCCCAGAGCGCCTGGCGGATGTCTTCGCGCGGGACGACCTCGCCGGGTGTGGCGACGAGCAATTCGAGCAGCCTCGACGGCTGGCGCTGCAGGCGGACCCGGCGCCCGTCCCTCCACAACTCCCCCGTCGCGGCGGCGAACTCGAACGGGCCGAAGCGCAGGCGGGGCGCAGCCATCGTCACCGCGCCGCCGCGTGGCGCTCCGTACCGAGCAGCAGCTTGCCCACTCCCGTCAGAACCCACGCCAGGATCGCACACAGGAAGAACACGGCCCGCACCCCGAGCGTGTCCGCCAGAAAGCCGGACAACCCCAGACCCACCACCTGGGCGAAGATCACGACCGACATCATCGTGCTCGATATCCGTCCCACCAGCGCGGGGGGCGTCTCCTGCTGCATCAGCGTTTGTGCCGGCACGATGACGCCGGCGAACGTGAACCCCAGGGTGAAGCAGCCCAGCATCGCCGTGGCCACGAACGTGAACGCCCCCAGGAAGAGTGCGCCGACGCCGATCCCGGCCAGCCCGCCCAGGACGAGCGTCTCGCTCGGCACCCGGCCGGACAGCCGCCGGACGACCGGCATGCCGGCTATCATGCCGGCCCCGACCATCGCGCTCACCAGGCCGAACACGCCTTCCTTCGCGTGGAGCCAGTCGCGCACGTAAATCGCGATCAGCGGGCCAAAGCACCCCATCACGAACATGCCGGCCGCCATCGCCATCACGACAAACGAGATCGAGGCATGGTGCACGATGAACCGCATCCCCTCCCCCATCTCGTGCAGCACCGCATGCACCTTGCTGTTGGTGGTTTCAGTGACGGGCGCGCGTGCCTGCGACTCCTCCCTCAAAATCGCCACCGAGCTGATGAGCGCCGCCGACGCCAGGAAGCTCACGAAATCGATCGCGTAGCAGACGCTCGGCCCGAAGGCCGCGACCAGCGCGCCCGCGGCGGCGGGCCCGACGACGCGAGTGCCCATCATCGCCATCTGCATCAGCGCATTGGCCGACATGAGGCCGTGCGCCGGCACGTGGCTGCGGATCGTCACCGACTGCGCCGGACCGAAGAAGCTCGACACGCAGCTGAGCGCGCACAGCACCAGGTAGATCTGCCACATGGACGTCGTCACGAAGAGCAGGAGGACGAAACCCGCGCGGATCAGATCGCTCGCGATGAGGGTCTGCTTGAGCGGCCACCGATCGACGAACACGCCCGACAGCGGGCCGAGGAGGGCAAGCGGCAGCATGTACGCGATCTGCACGCCGGTGACCTGCTGCGGCGTGCCGTTCATGCGGTACGTCACGACGCTGATGACGGCAAACACCGCGAGGAAATCGCCGAGCAGGCTGACGACCTGCGCCAGCCAGAGCCGCCGGATCACCGTGAGGCCGAGGACCTCGCGGAATGTCATCGGCGCCGGCGGCGCCGCGGCAGTGCTACTCATGGGGGGACGGCGTCCATGATATCGCAGGGCTACAACGCCCGCCATGCGCCACGGTCTTCTCGCCGCGCTCGTCGTGCTCGCCTCGTTCGGCGCGCAGCCCCCTTCGACCAGGCTCAGGGCAGGCCCCTCCCGTACGCGGAGGGCTTCTCACACGTCATCGTGAACGGACAGGTGATCGTCGAGACTTCGAGATGACCGCCGCGCGGCCGGGGATGGTTTCTACGGCCCGGGGAGGAAATAGGCTTTGGGCTTTGGGCTTTGGGCTTTTGGGGCTTTTGGGGCTTTAGGTCGCGCGGCCGGCGGCCGCCGGCCTAATACTTCTTCCAGCTGAACGACGTCATCGCGAAGTTGCCCATCGTGAACGCCGTCGCACTTGCGGTTACCCAGTTGACAGGCACCGCCGCCGGTACCGCCGAACCAGTCGTAATGAACTTCGTAACCCAGATTTCTTGCTTGTTCCAGCTTGTGTTCCAGCAAATCAAG
>JANOJK010000236.1:0-2236 GCA_031408165.1 Acidobacteriota bacterium
CGTGCTGATGGGGGTGGCGCTCGTCGGCTGCTACGTCCCCGCACGCCGCGCCACGCGGGTGAATCCGATCGTCGCGTTGAAGACCGACTGAACGCCCACCGTCCCGTCCGGATCGCCAGGTTCTGGTGCCTTTGTGTCTGACGAGAGCCCTGTGCTCGTTGTCAGTTGAACGCTGCTCGATTCAGACGTAATGCCCGACGGCCATGCAGGCGAGGGCGATCGCCTGCAGCACGAGCACGATCTGCGCGCCGGTGACCGCGCGGCCCCTCGCATCGTCGGACTGCGTCACCAGAGCCGCGCGTTCGGGTCCCTCGGGGAGCGCCATCGCCTTAGTGCCGATCTCTCCCATCCGGGTGACGTTGCGCGCGACAACGGCCCCGCCCATGATGACCGCGAGGATCCCGGCGAGACCGCCGGTGCCGAACACCATGGCCGAAGGCGTCGCGCTCAGCTCGGGCGCGAACCCGCCGGTGAAGCGCCAATACAAATAGAGACCGGTCAGCACCGTGATGCCACCGACCGCGCCCATGAAGGCATTCAGCCCGCGCCGCGCGATCGCGCTCATCAGCGGGCCGGCCGCCGGACCGGTCGCCTCGGCCGCCGGCATGATGAAGAACACCATGAGGCCCATCCCGCCCAGCCAGACGGCGGCGAGCAGCACGTGCACGACCCGGACCACCAGGAACAGGAGAGTGGCGAGAGACATAGGGCGCATGATGGACGACAGGCACACGCCGATGCAAGGTTCTTGGCAATTGCGCCGGTGAATGAACGCCTGTTCGGTCGCGAGAGCGGCCGGATGTCGCTAGCCGCCCATGGCGTCCAGCGCACGAACGCCCGAACGCATGCCGAGCCACCAGGTGGCCAGGCTCGTCACGACCGCAGCGGCGAAACACCCGTACACCGCGGTGCGCAGCGTCGCCGACACGGGGATGTGGGCGGCGCGATACCAGAGCAGGACGGACGAGGGCCAGCCGACGAGGACGATCAGGACGATCAGGAAGAGGACCGCGAGGATCATGAAGGCGACGCCGCCGTAGGAGCCCGCGACCTGGCTCGGGTTCTCGGCGTTGAACCGCGGATAGCGAGCCCCCATGCCGGTCGCCAGGCCGACGAGCGCGAGGGCCATGAAACCCACGGCAATCGCCGAGACGACCCGCAGCAGCGGATCGACCCCGAGCAGGTAGTTGGCCGCGATGGTCAGCCCCTCGGTCAGGACGAACACCGGCAGCAGGCCCGTCCAGAACTTGGACCACAGGAACGCCCGCATCGAGATCGGTGCGGTCCGGATGATCCAGAACGCCGCCCCTTCCGCCGAGACGGCCGGGAACACGAACCGGGCGCAGACGGTGGACATCACGAGCCCGGCCATCGCGAGATTCACGAACGCGTAGACGTTCTTCACCATGCCGCTCATGTACGGGATCTTGTCGAGGTCGAGCACGCGGAAGTTGTAGAGATACACCAGCACGAGCGCGAGCAGGAGCAGCAGCTGCGACCACTGGCTCACGTCGCGCAGGAAGAGCTTCAGATCCTTGACGAGCAGGTGGCGGTGCACCGTCGAGATCGGCAGGGCGCGGGCGATGCGATCGAGCAGTTCGAGCTTCGTGAAGCTCGCCTTGCGCGCCTCCTGCGCCTTGCTGAAGCCGGTGAAGTGCCACCGCTCGCTCGCGGCGGCGACGAGGACGATGACCGCGAGCGCCGTGGTCCAGAGCGACACCATGTGCAGCGCGTTGAAGCGTCCCTGCAGGGCGGCGAACACGGCCTCGGCCGCCCAGAACGACGGCAGGAGCGGCGTGGCCGGTGACTGCAGCGTGGCGAAGAAGTCCGTCACGTCCGGCAGTGACTCGACGCGCAGCAGCTGCTCCGGCTGGATCATCCGCAGCAGCACCACGAGGCTGCCGGCGAACAGCAGGCCCATGAGCATCAGGATGTCGCGCGCCCGGCGCGCCGGGAAGATGTTGACGAGCAGGAGCGTCACCGCCGTCCCGATTGCTATCGGGATCATCACAAACGGCACGACCGCCAGCAACGACACGGCGTAATACGCCGCCGGCGCGCAGTGGCCCAGCCCGACGCCGCCCAGCACGGGGACGATGAAGACGACGACCATCCACGAGGACTGCGCGACCGTGCGCAGGAACCGCGCGTGGAACAGCCGCCGCGCGGAGACCGGCGCCGCGAGCAGCAGCCGCAGATCGTCCGACAGGAAGAACGTCGAGAGCGCCGTGACGAT
>JANOJK010000263.1:0-3370 GCA_031408165.1 Acidobacteriota bacterium
GGGGGGACCTCAATCACGAAGGCCGCGGTCGAGACGCGGCCGGCACGCTGGAACTGAATCCAGACCTTGTAGCGTCCCGGGCGTGGCACGAGCGGGGCGAACGCGATTGCCGGGCCGGGCCCGGCCTCCACGGGATGAGCGTGGACCGCTTCGGTGAGATCGACCGCAACGATCAGCAGGTGCGCACTGGCGCCGAGGTACGGCTCGAGGTCCCCGACCGGCGTGCCTGACACGACATCCTCGAGCCGGAACGCGAGCGGTTTCGCGCCCCCCGCCGTCGCTTTCGAGGCATCGAGGCTGACCCGCGCCCCGTCGACCGTTTTCGGCGCGACGTCGACCGCGGGATTCACGGGGCGGGCGAACGGCTCGCCCGTCGTGAACACCTGCTGGAACATCTGCGGAGTAGCCCCCTCGGGCAGAAACTCCGCAATCGCCATGTACGGGCCCCGGCGCGGAAGCCGCACGTCCAGCATGAACACCCCGTCCCGCTGCTGGACGGGATGATCGTGCGTGAAGTACTCCAGGCCGTCGCCGATCACGAACAGATGCAGCGGGCGCTCGTGGACCATCCAGAACTTGCGGACGATGGCGCGCGTCGCGGGATGCGTCACGGCCAGCCGCAGCCGGACGCCGGTCAGTGTCGGCGTGGCGCGCAGGTCGACAGGGTAGGTCGCGAACCTCGCGGGCGGCATCCGCACCAGCGCCATGCCGCAAATCGGACACTTGCTGCGTGCCTCGGACCGCTCGTCCGGGTGCCTCGGGCACCAGTACTGATCAGGTAATCGGGTAATCGGGTCATCAGGCAATCGGGTAACTGCCGAATCGCGTAATCGGGTCATGGCCGGATCGGGCCATCGCGTCATCGCAGCGCCCGTGGAGAATGCCAGGAACAGCGCCAGCAGTACCGGCACTTACCCGTCCGCCTTCATCGGGAAGACCCTGCGGATCTCCGATGGCATCGCGTACACGTCGAGCTCGCCGCGGGCGAACAGCCGGACCGCGGCCGCCCCGACGGCTGTGTCGAACACGGACGGATCGTCGCGCTGGATGTCGCAAGGCGCGGTGCGTCCGGCGGTGAGGCTCTGGCCCGGCGACACGGACACCACGCGATCCGTATGGCGAACGGCGACGAGTTCCAGTCGGGTCGCCATGGGGGGACCGTCATTATGGCACCAGTGCAGACTAGAATCAGCGGATGCCGATTGTTCGCACGCTCGCGCTCGCGCTCCTCCTGTCCCAGTTCCCGCCCCCCGCCGTCGACGTGCCGAAGCGGGCCGCGCCGGAGTGGCTCGCGCCGTACCGCGACGCGACCAGCCGTCTGTTGGGAGAAGCCGTGGCGTCCGACGCGGCGTGGCAGCGCCTGGCGCTCCTCGGCGACACCTTCGGCCATCGCCTCAGCGGCTCGCCGAACCTCGAGGCGGCGATCCGCTGGGCCGTCGACGAGATGAAGCGCGACGGCCTCGAGAACGTGCACACCGAGGCGGTCAAGGTGCCGCACTGGGTGCGCGGACGCGAGAGCCTGGAAATCGCCGGACAGATTCCGCAGCCGCTCGTGATGCTCGGTCTCGGCAACAGCGTCGGCACCCCGCCCACAGGCGTCGAAGCCGACTTGCTCGTCGTCCGCGGTTTCGAGGAGCTCGAGGCGGCGCGCGATCGCGTCAAGGGGAAGATCGTCCTGTTCAACGTGCCGTTCACCAACTACGGCGACACCGTCCGCTTCCGCGCCAGCGGGCCGTCACGCGCCGGAGCGCTCGGCGCCGTGGCGATGCTCGTGCGCGCGGTCGGACCCGCGGGTCTCCGGACGCCGCACACGGGCGCCCTCTCCTATGCCGACGGTCAGCCGCAGATTCCAGCCGCCGCGGTCTCGCACGAAGATGCCGCGCGGCTGCAGCGCATGGTGGACCGTGGCACGACGGTGCGGCTCAAGCTGATGATGGAGGCCCGCTTCCTGCCCGACGCCGACTCCGCCAACGTCGTCGGCGAGATCCGCGGCCGCGAGCTGCCGAACGAAGTCGTCGTCATCGGCGGGCACTTCGATTCCTGGGACGTCGGGACGGGATCGACCGACGACGGGGGCGGGTGCGTCGCCACGTGGGAGGCGCTGCGGCTGATGAAGAAGCTGAACCTGCGTCCGCGGCGGACGGTGCGCGTCGTGCTGTGGACCAACGAGGAGAACGGCGGCCGCGGCGGCCAGGCCTACCGCGATCGGCACCTCGAGGAGCTCCCCGACCACGTGATGATGCTGGAATCCGACGGCGGCGTGTTCCGCCCGACGGGATTCGGGTTCAGCGGCACCGTGGCGTCGCGCGCCCGCGTGCGCGACATCGCCACCCTGCTCGCCGGCATCCAGGCCGACACCATCGGCCCCAACGGCGGCGGCGCCGACATCGGCCCGAGCGTGCAGCAGGCCGGCATCCCGGCGATGTCGCTCGAGGTCGAGGGGGACTACTTCCTCATCCACCACACGGCGGCGGACACCGTCGACAAGATCGATCCCCTCGACCTCGCGCGGTCGTCCGCGGCGATCGCGGTCATGACCTACGTGATCGCGGAGATGCCCGAGAGGCTGCGGTAGGCTTACTGTTTACCGTTGACCGTGAACAACAGGTAGTCCGCCCGTTTGACCTCGTCATCATCGGGTTTCAGGGAATCGAGCTCGGCGACGGGGAGGATGGAGACGACGGCGATGCGGCGTCCCGGCAGGCGCCGGCGCGTGCTGTCGGCGATGCCGGCGCCGAAGTCGCTGTGGAACGCCCCGTTCACGTGGACGATCGTCACCCGGCTGGCGGCACTCTTCTGGAACATCTCGGCAACCGACTCCCCCATCGTTTCGTCCTTGACGCACTGGGCGAAGTAGAAGTTCGAGGTCGCCCCGGCGTGCTCGCCCATCGCCGTCACGAAGCGGTCGTAATACTCGCCGCTCGTGGGGCACTCCGGCGCGCGCGCGGCCAGCCGGCGGTCGGCGCCGAGCCCGTCGAGCGCCGACATCCCGTTTTTCGACAGGCCGGACGCGATGCGTTTCGGCACGTTGGACGCGACGATCGGCAGGTGGTGCGCTTTCGCGAACTCGACGAGCGGCCGGTAGTCGGTCGCGTAGCGCGGCCAGGGACGCGCCTCCTTCAGGAACTGCTCCTCCGTGATCGTGCCGGCCACGTACCGGTCGAGCGCGCCCTGCACGTCCCGCTCGAACATCTCCATCGCGACGATGACCGCCACGCCGCGGCGGACCAGCCCCTCGACGATCGCGAGCTCCAGGCGGTGCGTGTTCGGGTCGTCGTGCTGCTCGCCGACGAAGACGGCATCGGCGCGCGCGAGATCGGCGAGCATGCTCTCGAAATCGCCGAACGCCTTCTGCCGCGTATCGAACACG
>JANOJK010000269.1:0-8994 GCA_031408165.1 Acidobacteriota bacterium
GGCCGCCGTCATCGTGCTCGGCCTGGCCGCGTCAGCAGATCTGCTCGATCGCCTCGAGCTGACCACGTACGACTGGCGCATGCGCCTGGCCGTCGACCCCACGACTCTCAACAAGGACATCGTCCTCGTCGAGGTCAACGACCTCAGCATCCGGCAGCTGCAGGATGGCTATCGCATGCGCTGGCCGTGGCCGAGAGTCGCGTTCGGTCTGGCGATCGATTTTCTTCGCCGCGGTTCGGCGAAGGTGATTGCCGTCGACGTGAGCTTTACCGAGCGCGACCAGGTCGAAACCTACGTCTTCGACGATCCGAAGGATGAATGGAAAGGGCGCCAGAGCGACGGCGCCCTCGCGGACTGGACCCGCGAGTCGGGGCGCGTGGTCATGCTTGCCGACGCGGTCTATGAAGGGATCGAGGGCGCGGCGAAAAAAGACGCGAGCGCGGCAACGTGGCGCGGTTCCCCGTTCCACGCCGGACCGCTCGCCGAGCCGCGGCCGCTGGTGCTCGCGCCATACCAGGAGCTCACCGACGCCGCCGCCGCCCTGGGCCACAACTTCCTGTCCCGTGACGACGACGGCCCCGCGCGACGAATGCCGCCGTTCATCGTCAGCGAGGGCAAGGAACTGCCGTCGCTGGGCGTGGCCACGGCGTTGCTCGCAGGCGGCTTCCGCCCTGAAGACGTGTCCACCGAAGGCAATGTGTTGCGGATCGCCGACCGCCGGATTCCGCTGGTTCGACGTCGTATCGACGGCCGTGACCAGTGGTCGATGCTGATCAACTATCGCGCGCCGGCGTTGGTCAGAAACAGCGCGGGTGCGCTCGAGCGTCCCTACCCCTCTTACGAGTTCCGGGAGCTGTTCGCTGCCGAGCAGGAGATCCTCACCGGCAAGAAGCCACGGATCGACCCCGCGGTGTTCAAGGACAAGATCGTGTTCATCGGACTCACGGCCTCAGGGCTGCTGGACGTGTTCGGCACGCCCGTCTCGACCGCCGACTCCGGCTCGATGCCCGGCATCCAGCTCCACGCGAGCATGGCCGACAGTATCCTGTCGAACCGCTTCATCCGGCCGGCGACGAGCCGGGCGCGGATCGGCACCATCCTGATTGCGGCGCTGTCGATCGGCATGCTGGCGGCGTTCCTGCCCTTCACCACGGCGGCGGCCGCCTCCCTCGCCATCCTCGCCGGATGGACGTGGGTCACCGTCAGCGCCTTCAAAGGGGGCCTGTGGCTGAACATGGTGGAGCCGCTGGCGGTCGGGGGGCTGGCGCTGTTCTTTGGCACCGCCTACCAGTACTTCGTCGAAGGCAAGGAGAAGCGGAAAGTCGCGAAGCTGTTCGGCCGGTATGTCTCGCGCGATGTCTACTCGCAGCTCATGGCGAACCCCGACCAGGCGGAACTGGGAGGGAAGCGCCGGGACATGACGGTGCTCTTCTCGGACATTCGCGGGTTCACGACCGTCACCGAGCGGGGGAACCCCGAGGAGCTGGTCAGCCAGCTGAATGAGTACTTTTCACGGATGGTCGAGATCGTGTTCCGCAACAAAGGGACGGTCGACAAATTCGTCGGCGACATGGTCATGGCCCTCTTCAGCGCCCCCCTGGACGACGTCGCGCACGCGGACCACGCGGTGCAGGCTGCCGTCGACATGGTCAGGGAACTGGGCGAGCTGAACCGGGCGTGGCTGGCCAGGGGGATGCCCCAGCTCGATATCGGCGTCGGGGTGAACTCCGGAGACATGATCGCGGGTAATATCGGCTCGTCCTCGATCATGAGCTACACGGTGATCGGCGACAACGTGAATCTCGGAGCGCGGCTCGAGTCGCTCAACAAGGATTACAAGACGCGCATCATCATCAGCGAGGCCACCCGGGCGCGGCTCACGGGCGGCTTCGCGACGCGGCCGCTCGGCGACGTCGTGGTCAAGGGCAAGAGCAGGGCCGTCCAGATTTTCGAAGTGCAGGTTCCATCTCCCCTGGTTGAAGAGGTAAAGGCGCTATGAAGGCAGCAGCTCTCATTCTCACGGGCTTGTTCGTGATGGGCACGGCCACCCCGGCGCGCGCGCAGCTCGGAGGCTTTGGCAAGCTGAAGAAGCTCGGCGACAAGGTGGTCGACAGCAAGCAGAAGTACGACGACATGAACATCTCCGACGCGGAAGAGCGGCAGCTCGGCGACCTGGTGGGCCTCAAGCTGCGCGAGCACTTCGGCGTCTATCAGAACGAAGCCGTTACGAAGTACGTGAGCCTGGTCGGCACCACACTCGCCCAGGGGAGCACCCGTCCGAATCTCGACTGGACGTTCATCGTCCTCGACACCGACGGGGTCAACGCGTACGCCGCCCCTGGCGGCATCGTCCACGTGACGCGCGGGCTGCTCGGACTGATGAAGAGCGAGGCCGAGCTGGCGGGCGTCCTGGGCCATGAGATCACCCACGTGACCGTGAAGCACACGGTGCGCTCGATCCAGACCGGTAAGACGGCGTCGCTCGCAAGCGACGAGATCAGCGCCGGCGGTGATCTTCGGAAGAGATTCATCACCAGGCTCGTCGAGGTCGCCTTCAAGAAGATCTACGAAGGCGAATTCAGCCAGCAGGATGAGAACGAGTCCGACAAAGTCGGCGTCCAGCTCGCGAACAAGGCGGGATACGCGCCGAACGGAATGGTGGACGTTCTGAAGAAGATCGCCGCCCGCAACGGCAGCCGCGAGGATCGCAACGGGATGTTCGCCTCGCACCCCTCCATCAAGGAACGCATCGCCAGGATCGAGAAGCAGATCAGCGATGACAAGCTGGCCGGCAAGGCCGTGGCCGACGCGCGCTACAAGGAGACGATCACGTTCGAGGCCAAGCCGATCACCGAGATCGCGATGGACGTGGAAGGGGCCGCCGGTCTCGCGAGCGGCGACAAGAAGAAAGAAGACGACAAGAAGGCCGACGAGAAGAAAGACGAGCCCAGGAAAAAGGGCTTCGGGTTGGGCAGCATCACGGGCAGCAAGCAGACGCAGGCGTCCCAGCAGACGGCGTCGGCGGGCGCCCGGGGCGGCGTGCCCGACCGCGATGCCAAGGGGGGCCCGAACAAGAACCCGCTCGGCGTGAAGATCACCGCCGCGGAGCTCGAGGCGTTCAAGAAGGGGATCAGCGCCTGACAGACCACGCGGACCATCTCATCCTGGGTGCCGCGGCCATTGCCGTGACGCTCGGGATGATGAGCCTGACTGTCAACCGGCTCATCCGGCGCAAGCTCCGGCTCTCGCTCATCCTGCTCCTCGGTTACGTGGCGGCCGATCTCGCGATAGCGCTCTACGGCCATCGGATCTCCCCCGACACGCAGGCCCAGCTCGCGGCGTTTTCAAAGCTCGCGCTCGCCGCCGCCCTGATCAACGCGGCGATCTTCCTGCTCGTCAACCCGATCCGCGCCGACCGGGTTCCCGACCGCTTTCCGATCATTCTCCAGGACGCCATGGTCATCGCGCTCATCCTGCTGGCGTCGACGTTCTTGAGTCAGCGGCTCGTCACGACCTCCGCGGTCAGCGCCGTCGTCATCGGCTTCGCCCTGCAGGACACGCTGGGCAACGCCTTCGCCGGCCTCGCCATCCAGAGCGAAAAGCCGTTCCACGTCGGGCAGTGGGTGCGGGTCGGCGAGCACGAAGGCCGTGTCGCGGAGGTCACCTGGCGCGCCACCAAACTGCGCACCAAGGCGGGCAACTTCGTCATCCTGCCCAACAACGTTGTCGCGAAGGAACCGATCGTCAACTACTCGGAGCCCGCGGCGCCGTTCCGTCTCGAGGTGGACGTGGGCGCGTCGTACCTCGTCCCGCCGAACAAGGTCAAGGCCGCGCTGATGGAAGCGCTCCGCCGCTCGTCGCGGGTGCTGACCGCTCCGGCGCCCGAGGTCCTCCTCGTCGGCTTCGACGCCTCGGCGATCGCTTACCGGACGCGCTTCTGGATCGACGATTACGCCGCCGACGAACTGTCGCGCGACGAAGTCCGCACCGCCATCTACTATGCCTTCCAGCGCCACGGCATCGAGATCCCTTGGCCCATCCAGATCCAGTACGAGAAGGACTGGAAAGAGCCGGACGTCAACCTCAAGGTGGCGGAGGAGGAACGGCTGCTCGCCGAGGTCGATCTCTTCGCCACGCTTCCGCCCGAGCTCCGGCACCAGATTGCGCTCTCGGCGCCGATGGCGGTCTACGGAAGCGGCGAGACGATGGTCCGCCAGGGCGAGGACGGGCAGTCGATGTTCGTCGTAGTGTCCGGGTGCGTGAGCGTCGTGCTGGAGCCGTCGCGCGAGGAGCTGGCGCGCATCCAGCGCGGCGGGTACTTCGGGGAGATGTCGCTCCTCACCGGCGAGCCGCGCTCCGCCACGGTAATCGCCGTCGGCGACGTCTCCGTCGTCGAGATCGGCGTGGAGCTCTTCCGCCGCATGGCGGCAGTCCACCCCGAAGCGATCGAGCAGATCGGCATGGCGGCCATGGTCCGCAGGGCCGGCCTGGAACAGATGCGGACCGCCACGGCCGGAGCCGTGACGGTCGAAACGACGACGCTGCTGACGCGGATGAAGAAGTTCTTGAGACTCGCCTAGCCGCTACCGCCGCCGCTCGCGGAACGCCCGGTTATAGCCTTCTTCGAATCCCCGCCGGTAATCGATCCGGTAGGCTTCCTTCGATCCGTAGCGGTTGTCGTAGTCGTGGTCGCCGTTGCGATACCACTTGTGCCGCGTGGCGTCCGGGTACTTTCGATCGTTGACGTCGTCCAGTCCCTTCTTGTAGCCGTCGCCGGTGCCGTTCTGATAGGCGCCGTAGCTGGCGTTGCCGCCGTACCCGGGGCCACGGCCGTAGTTGGGGCCGTCGCCGCGTCCTGCCCCGGGATACGACGAGGGGGCGCCGCGCCGGTTGTAGCCGTCCCGGTAACCCTGCGTGAACGCGCCGCGGTAGTTGTCGCGGTAACGGTTGCGATCGCCGTAGCTGCGGTTGTAGCCGTTCTCGCCGTCCCGGTAGTCGCGCTCGCGCTGGGCGTCGAACGCGCGCCGGTCGCGGGCGGCCTGCTCGCCGCGCTTCAGTCCGTCCCGGTAGCCGTTGTCTAACGCGGCCCGCTGCGCATCCGCATATGGGGCGCGGTATTCGGCTCTCGCGTAGGAGACGGGCGTGCCGGCCCAGGCGGGCGTTTGCGCGGCCGCCGCACCGGCGGTCGCGAGCAGCCCCATTGCCGTGAATAATGTCGTGGTCAGGAATTGTGAAGTCATGTGTCTGCTCCGTGCTCATGACAGGAGCAAGAGACACACCCGGCCCGGCCGCCGGAATCAGGCCGGAATTCGCGTGACTTCGCGCAAGGGTTCTCTGCGGGGGACAGCTACTGCGACCAGACGAGGACACGTGAGCCGTCGCTGTCCTTCTGGTCGAGGATGAGGATGGGCCCGTAGCGCTCGAGGTCCTCCACGGTAATCCGCATGCGCGCGAGGTCCACGTTGCTGCGCCCGATGTCGAAGCGGCCGCCCCCTCCCTTCAGCCGCAGGAGCCAGAACGGCAGTTCCATCCGCACGATCTTCTCGTCGTGCGAATCGAACGCCATGACGTTCAGGGTCTGGGGACGCTTCGTTCCGGGGGGGCGGTCGGTGTTCGCGCGAAGGAACGAGCCGTGCTCGTCGAGCTCGATGAGGGGCTGCTGCGCCGCGAAGCGCTGGCGGACGGTCAGGAAATCCTCGGTGGCGGCGGCGGTGGTCATCGTCCGGACGTCGACGTGCGATTTGACGAACCACAAGCCCGCGGCCGCCATGGCGATGACGCCCAGGATGCCGAACACGACCACCCCGATGACGATCCAGACCCAGGGTTTTACTTTGCCGGCCATCTGTGCCCCTGTCCGCGTCCGCCATACGCTGACGCGGGACTACCGAATCTTTGCCGCTTCCTCCACGCAGATCGGATCGTTGCTCCTGCCGCACACAGCGGCGGCTTCGGCGGCCTCGCGCCGGGCGCCGGCGCGGTCCCCTAAACGCGCCGCGAGCCGCGCCAGCTCCAGATGCGCCCGCCCCTGGACCCAGCCCGCGGCCTCGGGAGTCAGCGCCGCCCGCAGGTCGGCGAGCGCCTCGTCCCGGCGCCCGAGCATGACCCGCGCGGCGCCACGCTTATAGTGCCAGAGCGCCGCCTCGCCGGGAATCTTTGCGCGCGTCTCCCGGGCCAGCATGGCCATCCCGGTCGTCAGCAGCGCTTCCGCGTCCGTGGGGCGGTTGCCGCGCGTTGCCGTCGCGCCCGCCTCCAGCAGGATCAGCCGGTTGCGCGGATACCGCCGGCGCAGGCCGTCCAGCACCCGCAGCGCGTCGTCGAACCGGCGTTCACGGTTGTACAGCAATACGAGGGCGAACTCCGCATCCGTTCGATTATCGCCCCCTGCGGACGTCGCTTCCTCGATCATCTGGAGCCCGCGCTGCTTGTTGCCGCCGAAACCGACGACGTACGCCAGCAGGCGCATCGGGAAGGAGAGCGTCGAGACGAGATACCGGTAGGTGCCGATGATCAGCCCCGCGTCCTTGCGCCGGGGATCGATCTCGAGCACCGTCTCGTGTGCATCGTAGCTCCGCCGGGCGGCGTTGAACCCGGCCATCAACTTCCCCTCGACCGAGGCGGTGTACGAGGCCTGAAGGCCCACGGCCGCGCCGAGATCGTAGTGTCCCTGCGCGTCCCGCGGGGACGCCGCGACCCGTTTCTCGGCCAGGGCGATCGCCAGGGCGATCTCGCGCTTGAACTCCGCGTCGAGGTCCGCGGGCGGGTTCCGCACGTCGACGCTCGCCTTCGAAAAGCTCCCGAGGTAATGATCGACCGTCACGGCGCCGCGCCTGAAGAGGATATTGAGCCAGATCGTCGATGCCAGGGCGCGATGGTTCGCCGGATCGCCCGGGGCCGACGCGACCGCCTGGCGCAGCAGCCGCATGGCTTCGTCGTGGTCGAGGTTGTAGGTGAGGTCCGAGGCGCGATCGCGCAGCTCGCGAGGGGACGCCTGGGGGGCCGCGGAGGAAACAGCCGGCAGCAGCAGCGCGAAGAGCACCGCAGCCATGATTGGTCGATGCGGTGTCATGCCATATGATAAGGCGCAACGCTGCGCAAGAATGGCTCAGGGCTCAGGGCCTACGGAGGGATAGAGCGATGCCTAGAGGGAGACCGCGCAAGAATCCGACCGACGTCCTGATCAAGTCCGCCGAGCTCATCGGCTGGGCGCTCGGAGGCATCGAGCGGGAGATCCTCGAGACCCGCAGCCGCCTGAGTGCGCTGACCGCCCAGGCGAGTCAGCTCAGGGCACGGGCCGGGCGGCCGACCACGCGCGGGGCGCTGGCTCCAGCCACCTCGACCGACACGCCGGGTGAGACCGCCGCCCCCGCGGGGCGCAAGCGCAAGCGCAGCAAGATGTCGCCCGAAGCGCGCAAGCGCATGTCCGAGATGATGACGAAGAGATGGGCGGAACGACGCAAGGGTGCCAAGTAGAGAGCGTGCGATTGCCGATTGGCAATTGACCCCTACAGGACAAAACCTCGGCCGAGGCCCCGCTCCGAGGCGCGGTCGAACGCCAGGCGCGCGGCCGCCACGTCCTCGACCGCCATTCCCAGCGACTTGAATATCGTGATCTCCGCGGCGTTCCGCCGGCCTGCCGTGCGCCCGCCGAACACGTCGCCGAGCTCGCCCGCGATGTGCGAGGCGTCGATCGCCCCCTCGCGGATCGGAATGACGATGTCGCCCGCTTCCGCCAGCGCCCCCGCGCGCGAGTCCACGAACACCCGCCCGTCGCGCACAAGCGCAGTGTCCATCTCCCGCTGATCGGGACGGCAGGCGCCGACGGCGCAGATGTGCGCCCCCTCGCGTACCGACGCGCGCCCCAGCACGGGCTCGCGCGATGCTGTGACGAGCGCGATCACGTCCGCCCCCTCGGCGGCGGACCGGGGCGAATCCGCCGCCAGCAGCCGGCACGAAGTTCCCTGCGGCCCGATCTCGTCGAGCAACGCACGAACGCGGCCCCCGTCGCGCCCCCACACGCGTACTTCCTCGAAACGGCGCACCCGCGTGAGCGCTGCGATGTGGCTGCGCGCCTGGACGCCGGACCCCAGCACGGCCAGCACCCGGGCGTCGGGCCGGGCCAGGTGCCTGGCCGAGGCCGCCGACACCGCGGCCGTCCGCGCCTCGGTGATGTAGCGGCCGTCCATCACCGCCTGCAGCGCACCGGTTTCGGGATCGTGCAGCACGATCGTGGCGAGATGCGAGGGGAGCCCCACCGCGGCGTTCTGGTGGTAGACCGTGACCAGTTTCGTGCCGAGTGCCGGGGGCCGGCTCATGAACGCCGGCATCACCCCGTAAAAGGCGTGCCCCTCCCCCACGTCGAGGATGGTGCGGAGCGGCTGGCGGACCCCCCCGCCTGAAAACTGGTCCAGGGCCGCCTCCATCGCGGCGATCAGGTCGTCCATGGGCAGGACCACCCGAACGTCCTTTTCGGACAGCAGCAGGGGCATGGCTGCGGCACCTTAGCACAGGGGTTCTCGAGGTTCTCAGGTTCTCGAGGTTCTCGAGGTTCCACGGCCGAACCCGGAGAACCGGGAGAACCGGGAGAACCCCCAGAACTCCGAGGGCCGGGGGTGGCAAGGGGCGAGGAGTGAGACGGACGTATTCGCGTTGTCCCGCACGCTGGAAGCGGCCCGGAACACAGCGGATCGCAGGGCGCGGAGGCGCGAACCCAAGGGGATTAGGTTCCGTCTCCGCGCCTTCTGACGCGCGGAACCTAAACGATCACCTCGAACGGCCGCATCATGTCGTTGTCCTCATGGTCGATGATGTGGCAGTGCCAGGAGTACGGCAGCCGGTCTCCCGATTTCACGGCGGCGTTCTTCGGCAGATCGAAGTTCATGACGATCCGCGTCACGAGTCCCCGGTCGATCGCAGCGGTCTGGTCCGCCACAACCGTGTCCTTGGGCGCGAACAACTCGCCGGGACCCGGTACCATGAACGGTCCCGCAGGCA
>JANOJK010000283.1:0-6583 GCA_031408165.1 Acidobacteriota bacterium
ACCGTGGCGAGCGCGGTGAAGACCAGATACGCCGTCACCAGGCCCGCAGGGACATTGACCGCCGCACTCGCGTGCCCGACCGCCATCACCGCGCCGCTGAGCGACATCACGAGCATGGTGCAGACAAAGACCATCCCGCTCTTGCGGTGCAGCTGTGCTCCCTTGGGGGTATAGAGCGCAATGAGTCCCGCAAGGATGGCGATCGATCCGGCGATGACATGAAAGAGTACCAGCGTTCGCATGATTCACTCGGACCGGAGGGCCTGCAGCACGTCCACGCGCGCGGCGCGCGCGGCCGGCACCAGCGACGCGACGATCGCGGCGGCGATGAGCACGGCCGCCGAACCCGCCGCGGGCAGCGCGCCCGGCAGCTGCACGTGCTCGACGTAACTCGCCGCCACGCGCGCGAGCGTGTAGCCGCCCGCCGCGCCGACGGCGATTCCGATCGCGGCAATCTGCACACCCTCCGAGAGGACCCGCGTCAGCAGGTGCCGCGGCGGGGATCCGACCGCCAGCCTCACGCCGAACTCGCGGGTGCGCGCGCTGACCGAGAACGCCAGCACGCCCGCCACACCCACGACGGCGATCAAGAGCGCGATGCCGGCGAAGCCGGAGAACACCAGGGCGTTCAACCGCTCCGGCGACAGCACCTCGGCGCGCACGTCCTCGAGGGTGGCGGCGCGCTCGACGGGCTGCTCCGGCGAGATCTCGCGGATAACGCTCCTCACCGCCGGCACGAGCGCGTACGGATCGCCTGCGGCACGGACGAAGAGGCGGCCGCCGACCCCCATCTGACGGACCGGCAGATAGATCGTCATCGCAGGCTTGCGCACGACGTCCTCGTCGTCCACGTCGGCGACCACGCCGATGATGCGGGTCGGTATGGGCTTTCCAGACAGCGGATTGCGCCACGACAGCCGCCGGTTCACCGCGGCGTTTGCTGGATCGGCGCCCTCCACTCGCTCTCGCTCCGTTGCGGTCGTTTCTGGATCGGCGGGGCCCCCTGCACCCCGCCTGGCGACCTCCACTCGCTCTCGCTCCGTTCCGGTCGCATCCCCGAACAGCCGCTGGACGACGCTCTGGCTGACGATCGCGACGAGCTCGCTGCCGCCGCGATCGGCGTCCTCGAAGTCACGGCCGGCCAGCAGAGGGATGCCGAGCACGGCGAAGAATCGGGGCGCGACCATGCGCATCCTCGCGCGCGGATCTTCTTCACCGTCCGCGGGCTTGTAACCCTCGACCGTGAACTGCATGTCCGGCCCGAGGCCGCCCGCATCACGCCAGGGGACGAAGCTTCCCACGGCAACGCCCTCGACGCCGGGGAGGACGCCGATTCGGCGCGTGGCTTCCTGGTAGAAGTTGATGACCTTCGCGTCCCCCATGCCGACGCCGGTCGCGGACGTCGGGATGTCGAACACCAGCACCTGCCGCATGTCGTAGCCGGTGTTCGCCGTCTGGAGCGCGACGAGCGTGGCGAGGAGCATGCCCGCGCCGGCGAGCAGCACGAATGAGAACGCTATCTGGGTCGTAGCGAATATCCGCAGCCGGCGGTTGGTGCCCGGTGTGATCCGGACGCCGCCGCTCGACAGGCCGAAACCCGCGCCGTACCCGCCTTCGCCAGGGCTACGGCGAATCCACCATAGCCGCGACGCGGCGGAGGTGGACGGCGATGGCAGGCGCGGGACGAACGCGAGCATCACGGCCGCGGCCATCGCGAGGCCGGCGCCGATCCACAGCACGCTCGAGTCCACGGTGACCTCGAGCGCGCGAATCGAGAACCGGGCGGCATAGCCGCTGACCAGCGCCACGAACGGCCGCGTCAGCAGGATGCCGAGCACGGCGCCGGCGCCGCAGAGCAGCAGGCTCTCGGCCAGCAGCGTGCGCCGGAGCGCGCCGCGGCCGGCGCCGAGCGCGGCCCGCACCGCCAGCTCGCCTTCGCGCCGCACCGATCGCGCCAGGATCAGGTTGGCGACGTTCGAGCACGCGATCACGAACACCACCGCCGCAGCGGCGAGCAGCACGAGGAGGATCGTCCGCGCCGGCGAGGCGATCTGATCGCGGAGCGTCGTCACGCTCAGCTGGACGTTGCCCTTCTGTGAATAGGCCTCGGGATGGTCGCGCATCATCGCGGCGTGCGCCGCGGTCAGCTCGGCGCGCGCCTGCTCGACGGTGGCGCCGGGCGCCAGCCGGCCGAAGAGCTCCGTCATCCGGTGAATTCGACTGGTGGCCATCATGGCCCCGAGATGGTGCGGACTGGTCACCACGTTTGCGATGATCTCGGTGTCGGCCGGATAGGGCACCGCCGGCTCGAGCACGCCCACCACGGTGGCCGTACGCGGACCGACGCGGATGCGCCGGCCGATCACGGTCGGGTCGCTGTTGAGCGACGTCGTCCAGAACCGGTGCGTGAGCACCACCGCGCCGGCGGCCTCGGGGCCATCGTCCTGCGCGTTGAGCAGACGGCCGAGCACGGGGCGAAGGCCCATCACCTCGAAGAACGATCCGCCGACGACCCCGGCTTTCACGACGCGAGGCTCGGCGCCGAGGCCGATCATCGTGAAGTCCACCGTCGAGAAGTCGCCGAACGCGCCGATCGTGGTGACGCGCGACGTGAGGTCGTCGATCTCGGGCACCGAGAATGTCGTGTTCTCGGCGCCGAGTCCCGGCGCGCTCTGGCGGATGTAGATCAGGCGATCTTCATCGCGATTGACCAGGGGGCGCAGCAGCACGCCGCGGACGACGCTGAAGATCGCGGCATTGGCGCCGATGCCCAACGCGAGCGTCACGATCACGGTCGCGGCCAGCCCCTTGGAGCGCCGCAGCGAGCGCAGGGCGATGCGCATGTCCCGCCCCAGGGCTGCGACCGCGTCGAACCAGCGGCTGTACCAGACCTGTCGCATCGACTCACGGATGCCCGGGACGTAGCCGAATTCCCGCAGCGCGGCCAGGCGGGCGGTTTCGGGATCCTCGCCGCCATCGATGCGTTCCTTCACGCTGATGGCCATGTGGGCGCGGATTTCGTCGTCGAGCTCGCGATCGTCGGGCCGCATGCGCTACTTCTCGTCCGCCGGCGCCGGGTTCAGGATCCGGCCGATCGCGTTCACCATCTGCGCCCAGCGATCCTGTTCGCGTAACAGCTGGGCCTTTCCGGTGGCGGTCAGCCGGTAGGACTTCGCCCGCTGGTTGGCTTCGCTGACGCCCCACTCGGACTTCAACCACCCGCGCTTCACGAGACGATGCAGCGCGGGATACAGGGATCCGGTTTCGACCTTGAGCAGGTCGTCGGACTGCGAGCGGATGGCCTGGCCGATGCCGTGGCCGTGCTGGGGGCCCCACTGGAGCGTCCGGAGAACGAGCATGTCGAGGGTGCCCTGAAGAAGCTCCAGGCGCCCCTCATCGGGGGATTTGGCCATAGCAGTAGATACTCTACGTCCTTAGACGTAGATCGTCTACTGCTTGTTCTCCAGGTCCCGCGCGAGTGAGCGGATTATCCTGGTTCGGCTGCCTGCGGACTCGAGTCCGAGCCCGCCGGACAGACATCTTCTAAAGCCCGCGTCCTTGCGAATGCAGGGCGAATGAAGCTCACCCGGCGGTTTGAGGCGGAGCTTCTAGAACACCACGTAACAGAGCAGCGCGCCGGCGACCGCCATCGACAGTCCCCACGCCAGCAACTGATTGAACAGCCGGCCGGTGTCTCCGGCGCCCGCGGCGGCGATGCACAGGGCGCCGATGGTCGAGAGCGGCGACACGTCGACGAGGTGCCCGCCGATGTTCATCGACATCGCAATGCCCGTCGCACTCGCTCCGGGAAGCTGCGCGGCCAGTCCCGGCGCGAGCGGCAGGAAGGCCGGCAGCACGACACCGGACGTGCTGCTGTAGACCGAGACAATCCCGGTCAGCAGGGCGACGACGCCGGTCACGGTGTCGGGCGTCGAGACTCGGGCCACGAGCGACACCATCAGGTCGATTCCCTGAAACCGCTCGACCAGCGCGATGAGCACGGTCACGCCCGTGACCATGATGATGACGCGCCACGGCATCTGCTTGATCGCTTCACCATCGTCCGCCGCGGCGGCGGCAACGAGCACAACGGCCGCCACGAACGCGGCCATCCCGACGTGCGCGCCGAACGCGAGCACGCTGACGAGCAGACCCGCGATCACCACGAGCGTGATCCACTGGCGCCGGTTGAAGGCGCGGCCGCCCTCGGGATCGACGACCTCGACCGTGCGGTCGGCGGCAAACAGGCGGAGACCACCGAAGAGCGCGTACCCGCTGAATGCCATCAGCGCGTGCGCGCCGAGGTTGTAGAGATACGCCGTGGTTTCGAGACCCGGCATCTGGTACTTCGCCATGATCCCGTTCACGATGATGCCCGTCGGGGCAAACGGCGACAGCGCGCCGGCGTTGGCGCCGTTGCCGACCATGATCGCCATCAGGAACAGCGGAATGCGGGCTCGCAAGGCCGTCGCCATCGCGATCGGCGCCAGGAGGGCCGCGGTGGCGATGTTGCCGGGGCCCATCGACGAGATCAGCATGCCCAGCACGAAGAACATGATCGGAATCGTGCCGGCATTTCCGCGGCAGAGGCGCACGGCGTGGTGGGTGAGCTGCGGCAGCGTGCCGTTGGACTGCGCCATGGCGAACAACAACGTCACGCCGGCGAGCGTCAGAAACAGCTGGCTTGGAAAACCCGCCATCACGGCGCTGACCGGAAGGCCGCCCAGGTGGACGCCGACGATCCACGCCATAGCGAGGGAGAGAACGCCGACGTTCAGGCGGCTGAAGCAGCTGATGAGAACCGCCAGCGCGAGCGCCGAGACCGAGATCACAGCCAGATTCATGGGTGGCGCCGTAATTCTAGTCTCATCCGAGGGGCTTCGCCCCCCGGACTCCCCTGCACGCGCCCTCGCTCGCCGCTTCGCCGGCTCGCTCCTGTCGCGTGGCTCGCTCGCGGCGCTCGCCGCTCCGCCAGCTCGATCCACAGCGATAAATTAGCGGTAGGATGCTTGACGATGATCCGCCGCGGACGCCACTTCCTGCAGATCCCCGGCCCGACCAACACACCCGATCGCCTCCTGCATGCGATGGCGGCGCCGACGATCGATCACCGCGGCCCGGAGTTCGCCGATCCTGGCCTTGAAGTGTCAGCAGCCGGTGAACTTCGGGGGGCGCTTTGACAGGAACGCCGAGACGCCCTCGCGGAAATCAGCGCTGGCATAGCAGTCCGCGACGAGATCGGCGATGTCGCCGGCATCCTGCCGGCGCTGAACGGCCAGGCGTCCCAATGCCTTCTTCGCGGCGCGAATGGTGAGCGGCGCGTTGAGGGCGATCGCCGCGGCCAGGTCGTCGACGACGCGCTCGACGTCCGCCGGTTCCGCCAGCCGCGTCACGACGCCGCTCGTCGCCGCCTCGGCGGCATCGACGAATCCCCCGGTGATGAGCATCGTCCTGGCCCGGCCAATCCCGAAGTGCTCGACGAGCCGCGCGCAGTTCTCGAACGACAAAGCGTTGCCAAGCGTGCGGGCGATGGGCACGCTGAAGCGCGCCGCCGGCGAGCACACGCGCAGATCGCACGCCAGCGCGATCGCGCAGCCGCCCCCGGCCGCGATCCCCTCCACCTGGGCGATCGTCGGAATGGTCACGCGCTCGAGCCGCGATACGCACGCTTCGAGGCGGCGCTCGTACGCCAGACCGTCCTCCCGCGTCGAGAATGAGGTGAACTGGCTGATGTCGGTGCCTGGGCAGAAGGTGGCCCCGGCCGCGCGAATGACGAATACCCGAAGCTGGGGCGCCGCATCGACGCGCTCGCACGCCTCGCCGAGGGCGTCGTACATCGTCCACGTCATGGCGTTGCCGGCTTCCGGCCGGTTGATGGTGAAGAAGGCGACCGGGCCACGAGTCATGAAGACAGTTGTTGACGCATTCACGGTCGGCATCCTTTTTGGCGAGCGCGCACAATGAGCGGCAGGCGGGCGCTCGAAGGGATCCGCGTGCTGGAGCTGGGGCAGGTCATGGCTGGCCCCTTCTGCGCGCTGCAACTATGCGACATGGGCGCGGACGTAATCAAGGTCGAGCCCCCGGACGGCGATCCGACGCGGCAGATGGGCGCGCGCGCCGGCACCGACAGCACCTGTTTCGCCGCGATGAACCGCGGCAAGCGCGGGATCGTCCTCGACCTGAAGTCGGCGGCCGGACGCGACGCGCTCGTGCGGCTCGCCGCGCGGGCGGACATCTTCGTCGAGAACTTCCGGCCCGGCGTCATGCGCGAGTTGGGGCTCGACTATCCGGCGCTCTCGGCGGCCCACGCGGGGCTGATCTACGCCTCAATATCCGGCTACGGCCAGACCGGACCCGATCGCACGAAGGGGGGATTCGATCTGGTCGCGCAAGGCGCGTCCGGGTTGATGTCGGTGACCGGTGAGCCCGGCGGGCCGCCGGTCAAGGTCGGCGTGCCACTCACCGATCTTGGCGCGGGACTCTTCGCGCTCGCCGCGATTCTGGCGGCACTGCATCATCGCGATCGCACCGGTCGGGGCCAGTACATCGACACGTCGCTCCTCGAGGCCGGTCTCGCGCTGTC
>JANOJK010000290.1:0-11489 GCA_031408165.1 Acidobacteriota bacterium
GCGAAGGGGCGGCGGGCGGCGGATCCGACGGCAACTTCACCGCCGCGGCCGGCGTGCCCACCCTCGATGGTCTTGGGCCGATCGGCGACGGCGCGCACGCGGCGCACGAACACATCGAGGTCACGGCACTGCCGTGGCGGACGGCGCTCCTCGCGGGGCTGCTCGGTTCCTTTACGATTTCGTAGTGTCCACCTTTAGGCCGAAGAAACAGGTAAGATCCAACCATGCCCAACGGCTTGAAAACGGCGATGCTGCTCGGCCTCCTGAGCGGCGTGCTTCTCGTAATCGGTCAGGTGCTCGGAGGCCCGAACGGCCTCATGTTCGCGTTCGTGTTCGCGGTGGTCATGAACTTCGGGTCGTACTGGTTCTCGGACAAGATCGTACTGAGAATGTACAAAGCCCAGGTCGTGGGTCCCGGCCATCGTCTGTACACGATGGTCGAACGGCTGTCCCGCCAGGCGCAGCTGCCGATGCCGAAGGTGTACATCATTCCGGATCCGTCTCCGAACGCGTTTGCCACCGGACGAAACCCGTCGCACGCCGCCGTCGCGGCGACCGAGGGGATTTTGCAGGTCCTGTCGGACAACGAACTGGAAGGCGTCATTGCGCACGAGCTGGCGCACGTCAAGAACCGCGACATCCTGATCAGTTCCGTGGCGGCGACGGTCGCGGCGGCCATCATGATGGCCGCGCACACCGCGCAGTACGCCGCGATGTTTGGCGGCTACGGCGGCCGGGGCGAGGACCGGGACCGCGGGAACAATCCCATCGCGTTGATCGCGACGATCATCCTCGCGCCCATCGCGGCGATGCTGATTCAGATGGCGATCTCCCGGTCGCGCGAATTCGCCGCGGACGCGAGCGGCGCGCAGATCGCCGGCAATCCGTACGGGCTCGCCGACGCACTCCGGAAAATCGAGGCCGCTTCCAAGCGTGTCCCCCTCGACGCCAATCCTGCGACGGCGCACATGTTCATCGTCAAACCCTTCAGTGGCGGGATGATGACGTCCCTTTTCAGCAGCCATCCGCCTACCGAGGATCGCATTCGCGCGCTCCTCGGCGGCATCCGATAGGTAGAGCCGTCCACACTTGGTGAATCGGGGCCGGCCCCCACCGGCCCTCCGATCTGTGGCTGGTGAGCCACACACCCCCGCGGAACCGACATTTCTCCTTGTAGTCCAGCGGTTTAGCCCCTGCTCATCCGCGCCTTCGGCGTCGGCCCGCGTATTGCTGTGATCAGGCCAGCGATTACGCGTGGAGGCTGCCGTGGAAGATTTCGACATCCCGCAGAACAAGATGGCCGATTCAGCCGAGCGCGTCGTCGACCGCGCGCTCGACGAGGCCCGCCGGCGCGAACACGCGCTGCTGACCAACGAACACGTCTGCCTGGCCTTCGCGCAGGCCGAGTGGGACATGTTCGGCCAGGTCATGCGCGACCTCGAGCTGAATCCTCACGAGATCCTGCAGGCGCTCGAAGAGCACCTGCGCCTGCTGCCGAGTGTCCGGGGCCGCGACCTGCGCGTCGCGCCGTCCACCAAGCTCCTCTTCAAGCTGGCGCTCCTGCACGCGAGCCGCTGCGGACGCCACACCATCGAAGCGACGGATCTCTTCTCGGCCATCTTCGAGGAGACCCAGGGCATCCCGGTGTCGATTATCCGGCGCCACGGCATCGAGCCCGAGGCGATCGTCACGCGCCTCGCCACGCGGATGCGCGATCACGAGCTGCAGGAAGAGCGCCTGAAGAAGCGTTTCGAGCTGCCGCCGTTCCTCAAGCACTTCGCGACCAACGTCAACCAGCTCGCGCGGCAGGACAAGATCCCTCCCGTGTTCGGCCGCGACGCCGAAATGGACCGCGTCCTCGAGATCCTGTGTCACCGCGAGCGGGCGAACTCAGTACTGCTCCTCGGCGAGCCGGGCGTCGGCAAGACGGCGATCGCCGAGGGGCTCGCCCGCCGGCTCGAGTTCGCCCCCGAGACGGTGCCGGTCCGGCTTCGCGACTGCCAGATCGTCAACCTCCAGATGAACACGATGGTGGCGGGGACGATGCTCCGCGGGATGTTCGAGGACCGGATCCAGAACGTGATCCGCGAGATCAAGGAGCGCCCGAACCTGATCCTGTTCATCGACGAGGTCCACACGATGATTGGGGCGGGATCGGCGCTCGGCGCCCCGTCCGACGCCGCGAACGTGTTCAAGTCGGTCCTCGCGCGCGGCGAAGTCCGGATCATCGGCGCGACGACGCTCAGCGAATACAAGGAGTTCATGCAGGAGGACGAGGCCCTCGCGCGCCGCTTCCGCACGGTGCAGGTCGACGAGCCCACGATCGACCAGACGCGCACGATCCTCTACAACCTCCGGCCCCGCCTCGAGCGCAACTATTCGGTCCGGATCAAGGACGAGGCGATCGAGACCGCGCTCGAGATGTCGCCCCGCTACATGCGCCACCTCCAGCTACCCGACAAGGTCATCGGCTGGCTCGACACCGCCAGCGTGAAGGCGGAGATCGAGCGGCGCTGGGAGGTCGACGGCCAGGACGTCGTGCAGGTGATCTCACAGGTGGCGCGGATTCCCGAGGACATGGTGTTCCGCGAGGTCACCAGCCGGTTCCAGGACATCGAGACCACGCTCGGCGCGCGAGTCGTGGGCCAGCGCAAGGCGATCGACGCCGTGGCGCGGCGGCTCGTGCTGAACAAGGGGCCGCTGAAGGACGGATTCGACCGCCCCGACGGCGTGCTGCTGTTCCTGGGGCCGACCGGCGTCGGCAAGACCGAGCTGGCCAAGTCGGTCGCGCAGTTCCTCTTCGGCGACGAGAAGAAGATGATCCGCGTCGACATGTCGGAGTACCAGGACGGCGGTGTCGGCGTCGACAAGCTGATCGGCATGCCCAGGGGTATCGTCGGCTCGGAGCGCGGCGGCGTGCTGACGAACCAGCTGAAAGACAACCCGTACTCGGTGGTGCTGCTCGACGAAGTCGAGAAGGCGAGCCCGCACATGCTCAACCTGTTCCTCCAGGCCTTCGACGAAGGCTGGGTGACCGACGGGCGCGGCAAGCGCGTCTACTTGAGCGACGCCATCGTGATCATGACGTCGAACATCGGTTGCGAGCACTTCCGCAAGCTGACGAGCCCGTTCGGCTTCTATTCGAAGCAGGTCGGGGTCGAGCAGGTGCAGGGGGAGGTGATGCGCGAGCTCGAACGGCGGTTCTCGCCCGAGTTCCGCAACCGCATCGACGAAGTCGTGATCTTCGCGCCGCTGACGAAGGACGAGGTCCGGCAGATTACCCTGCTGCAGATAGACAAGATCGAGCAAACCCTGATGCGCAGCGGACGCACCCTCACCGTCACTCCGGAGGCGCTCGAGCAGCTCGTGAGCGACGGATACAGCCTGGCCTACGGGGCGCGATTCCTGAAGCGCGTGATCGAATCGAAGATCAAGCTGCCGATCAGCCAGCGCTGGACCGAGGGCAACGCTTTCTCGGCCGACGTGGTCGACGGGCAGGTCGTGATCCAGCTCGTCGAGTCGCGCGGCGGCTATCCGGCGCTGGCGGCCACGGCATAGGGAATCGGGTAATTGGGGAATTGGGTAATCGGGCCCAATTACTCCATTACCCGGTTCTCAACGATCCGATTTCCAATTGAATTCCTCCTGTTGCTCCGCTGCGCCCGCGTCGGGCCGGGTCACGGCTGCTCCCCGCATCCGCTTGTTCACCTGGTGCCGCTCCTGGAGCATCTCTATCAGCGCTCGCACGGTGCCCACGTATTCCGGGGCGGCGTAGGCGCCGGGGTAGAGGCGTTCGTAACTTTTCACCATCTCGGGAAACGAGTGGCGAATGAATCCCATGAAGTGTTCCCTGGTCCCGCCCTTCAGGTACAGCAGATTGGCTCCCATGAAGGCGGCCCCGTGGTCCGCGCAGGCCTTGATGGTGGCTTCGAGCTTCGACGTCTGCGTCGTGAATCCCGGAACCACGGGAGCCATGAGGACGCCCGCATTGATACCGGCGTTGCGCAGCGTGCGGACCGCGCGCAGGCGCTGGAGCGGATGCGCGGTCCCGGGTTCCAGGGCGCGCCAGGCCTCCTCGTCAATGGTGGGCACGCTCAGGTAGACGGTGCAGGCCGCGACGCGTGACAGCTCCACGAGCAGGTCGACGTCGCGTACGATCATGGGTCCCTTGGTGACGATTCCGACCGGTGTGCGGGCGGCGATGAGCGCCTCGAGCGAGCGGCGAGTGAGCTTGTAGTGTCCTTCGATCGGCTGGTACGGATCCGTGGCGGTGCCGAGGGCGACCTGCTCGCGCGTCCACGATGGCTTGTCGAGCTCCCTCCGCAGCACATCGGCGAAGTTCACCTTCACGAAAATCAACGACGAGAACTCATCGCCGGGGCCGAGCGCGAACTGCGTCTGATAGCGGCGCGCGAAGCAGTAGTGGCAGCCATGCGTGCAGCCGCGATAAGGATTGAGCGTCCAGTTGAACGGCATGCCCTTCACGGGGTTCAGCGCGGACCGGCAGGTGATCTCCTGGTAGCGCGCTTCGTCGGCCCGCCGCTGCGCCTGGTCGAGGGATGCGGAGCCGTGCTCGCGGACCTGGAGCGCGATCGCCCGCGTCGTCGGCAGCACGGGCCCAAGGTCGAACAGGGCAGCGGGAGCAGGACGGGTTCTCATGGAGGACTTTCGCCTTTGTTTCGCCAGCGGTGATGATGTCCTGCTGGCGCCCGCATGTCAATCGGCTCAGCGGCCGTCTGCGGCGCGGCGACTCCTACAGGAGGTAGGCGAGTGCGAACCCGACCTGTGCGACGAACATCATCCGGTACATGTGGGCCCACGAGACGTGGTTCTCGTCGATCGCCAGATCCTCGGGCCGCCGCAGCATCAGGTAGCAGACATAGATGCCATACACGGTCATGACCGCGGCGAGCGCCTGCAGCAGGATGAAATTCCCCGTGAGGACACCCGTACTGGCGCCGAGGGAGATCATCAGGAAGGGGACGACGAACGAGGGGGAGATCATCCAGGCGGCGCGCCTGACGCCGTAGATGATCGGCAGCGTCCGGCACCCTCCCTGCGCGTCTCCCTCCATGTCCGCGAAATCCTTCGTCGTTGACGCGCCGAGCAGGAAGAGGCCGAAGATGGCGCCGATGTACCAGGGCTCGGCGCCGACGATCGTCTTGACGGACGACCAGCCTGCGACTTTCAGGAGCACGCCGCGCGGGACCGCGATTGTCAGGTTCGCCCATAGCCCGAGGCGCTTGGTGCGCGCGGGGGGCACCGAATACAGGATCGTGATGAGCGTCGCGATGAGCACGATCCAGAAGCATTCGTGCCGCCCTTGCGGCGCGACGAGCCACGCGAGGAGCAGAGCCAGGGCGTAGGTGACGAGCGTGAAGATCCAGGCCTCCCGCATCTCCATGCGGCGCGACGGGAGCGGACGCTTCGGCTTGTTCACGCGATCGATTTCCAGGTCGTAGATCTGGTTGAGCGCGTTCGACGCCGCGTTGAGCACGGCCGCCATCGTCAGGCCGATGAGCGGGTACAGGACGAGCGCCGGGTGCCAGTCCTCGCGAGGCGCGGCGCCGTAGGCGGTGACGGCGCCGGACGCAAAGCCGAGCGCGGGGGCGACCAGCGTGAAGGGCCGGCTGAACTCGAGGAAGAGCGCGGCCCGGCTCATGACATCCAGGCAGCCACCGCGAGGGACGTGACGGCGGCGGCGGCGGTGTTGATGAAGTTCAGCATGTCGTTGTCGAGAATTCCCGGTGCTTCGAGCGTTGCGCCGAGCCAGCTCTCGAGCAGCGAGCCGGCCGTGGCGCCGATCACGATCGGCCAGAGCCAGGCGGGCGGCGCCAGCCCCAGCGCGACCCCAACGGCGCCGAGACCCAACGCGCCCGCGATGCCCGCCGAGGTGCCTTCGAGAGACATGGCGCCGGAGGTTCCGGGCAGAACGCGGGTCAGCGACACGATCGACCACGTGCGCCTGCCCCAGGCCTTCCCGATCTCGCTGGCGATTGTATCGCTGCCGCCCGCGGTGAGCGCCGCCACGAACGCGAGCCGCGCCGCGTCAGGGGACGTGCCGGTCAGGGCGACGAGGGCGGCGATGGCCGCGACCCCGGTGTTGGCGATCGCGTTGCCCGGACCCCTGCGTCCGCCGCGCTCCTCGGCGATTCCCAGGAGCATCTTCCGCTTCAGTCCGAGCCGCGACGCGATCGAGGCGGCGACGAATGTCACGAGCAAGAGGACCCATCCCTGCCACCCTGTGCCCGCGAACACGGTGACGCCGATGATCGCGCCGGTCGCGGCCCCCGCCGCGGAGACGGTGCGCGCGCGGTGACCCGCCCAGGCGACGAGGAGATTGAGCGCGAGCGCGGCCGGGAGCCGCGCCATCAGGTCGGCCTGCGCGGCGGGCAGCTGCGCGGGCGACACGAGCGACGCGAGCCACAACGTCGCCCCGGCCGTCGCGGCGACGGACAGGTTGTCGTCCAGCCGAACGGGGATCGTTTCGACGAGCGCCGCGACGGCGGCCGCCAGGATGGGCGCAAGGATGGTGAAGGCGAGCGCAGGAGGCGTGTCGAGCGCGGGCCGGCACCACCAGGCCAGGAACGCGCCGGCCGCGGCTCCCGCGATCGCGAACGCCGCGCTGCCGCTCAGGGTCTTCTCGCGGTTCCAGGCCCACCGCGGTCCGCCGATCGCCCGCCCGACCAGGGTGGCGATGCCGTCGCCGATCGCCAGGATCCCCCAGGCGGCGGCGGCGATGTCGGGGCGCCGGGGAAAGGTGAGCACGAGCAGCAGCACGGCGAGCGGGTACCAGATGATGCCGTGGACCCCGCGCTCGCGGTCACCCGGGCGATACAGGCCGAGGCGCAGCCGCGGCAGGACGACGAGATTGAAGACGAGCGCCACCACCGCCAGCGCGACCGCCTGCCACCAGGGGATCCACCGCAGGAGCAGCGCGAAGCCGCCCATCGCCATGTGGACGATCTGCCGCGCCGTTTCGGAGTGCCGGTCCTCGGAGCCTTGCCGCGCCGACGCCCCGAAGAGGCGCAGCGGGGTCATGCCGACGGCTTGACGGCCGGGGGGGCCGCCCGGCGCCAGTACTCGAGCAGGTCCGCGAGCGTCTGCTCGATCGGAATCATCGGCGTCCAGCCGGTGTCGGCGGTGAGCCGGGCGTGGCTGCCGAGAATGACGGGGTTGTCGCTCGGCCGCAGGCGCGCCGGGTCCACCTCGACGCGCACGCGCACGCGCGCGAGTGACAGCAGGATGTCGAGCAGCGCCCGCATGCTGTAGGCGCGGCCGCTGCAGACGTTGTAGGGGCGGCGCGGTTGCCCCGTCTCCGCCAGCGCCTCGTAGGCGCGCACCGTGTCGCGCACGTCCGTGATGTCGCGCTGGGCGTCGAGATTGCCGACGTGGATCACGGACTCGCGGCGCCCGGCCTCGATCTCCGCAATCTGCTGCGCGAAGGCGGAGGTGGCATAGGCCGGCGACTGCCGTGGTCCGGCGTGGTTGAAGGGCCGCACCAGCCAGGCCGGCAGCCGCGCCGCCGCCGCCGTCATTTCCTGCGCCAGCTTGCTGATCCCGTAGGGGTTCGTGGGCCCGATTGCATCTTCCTCACTGATCTCGGACGTGCGCGGACGGTAAACCTGCGCGGAACCCGTGACGAGCACGCCGCACGAGAGCCCAAGCTCCCGCGCGGCCTCGAGCAGGTGGTGCGTACCGAGGACATTCACGCGCAGCGCCCGCGCCGGCGCGCGCCAGGCGTCGTGGAGATCGGCGAGTCCCGCGCAGTGGTAGATGACGGATGGGCGCGCGGCCTCGAGGGCGTCGCGGATGGCCACGCGGTCGAGCAGGTCGACGGCGGTCCAGGTCACGGAGGAAGTGAGCGTGGCGGGCTGGCCTCCCGCTTGCGCTCCGACCGAGCCCGGACGGGGCACGCTTCGATGCGCCCATGCATGCACGCCGGATCCGCCGGCCCGCCGGGCCACCAGGTGTTCGAGCAGGTGGCTTCCCGCGAATCCCGTCGCGCCGGTGATGAGCGGAGATCCAGCCAACTAGTGCCGGCCGTACTGGGCCAGGTAGTACTTGCGGAACTCGGCGTCCTGATCCTTGATCGGCCGCCACCAGGCCTCGTTCTGCTGGTACCAGGCGACGGTCTCGGCGAGCCCCTGTTCGAAGACGTGCCGCGGTCGCCAGCCGAGCGCCCCGAGCTTTGACGTGTCGAGCGAATACCGCCGGTCGTGGCCGGGCCGGTCCGCGACCGGCCTGATGAGCGACGGCGGCTTGCCGACGAGCGCCAGGATCCGATGCGTCAGGTCGACGTTCTTCACCGCGTTGCCGCCGCCGATGTTGTACACCTCTCCGGCCACGCCGCGCTCGATCAGCAGGTCCACGCCGCGGCAGTGATCCTCGACGTGCAGCCAGTCGCGCTCGTTCTGGCCGTCGCCATAGAGCGGGACGGGGATGTCGTCGAGGAGGTTCGTGATGAACAGCGGGATGATCTTTTCGGGAAACTGATAAGGCCCGTAGTTGTTCGACGCGCGCGTGATGACCGTCGGCACCCCGTAGGTGGCGAAGTAGCTGTAGGCGAGGCGATCAGCGCCCGCCTTGCTCGCTGCATAGGGATTGCGCGGCCGCAACTCGTCGCGCTCGGTGCTCTCGCCCTGGGCGATGCTCCCGTACACCTCGTCGGTCGAAATCTGGACGAACCGGCGCAGCGCCGGCGCGCGGCGCGCGGCTTCGAGCAGGACGAAGGTGCCCTCGACATCGGTGCGGATGAAGTCGCCCGCCGACATGATCGAGCGGTCCACGTGCGTTTCGGCGGCGAAGTGCACGACGAGGTTCGACTGTTCGACCAGGGGACCGGCGGTAGCGGCGTCGCAAATGTCGCCGTGCACGAAGGTATGGCGCGGGTCGTCCATCACATCGTGGAGATTCTCGCGGCGGCCGGCGTAGGTGAGCTTGTCGAGCGTCGTAACGTGCCAGTCGGGGTGCGTCTGCAGCGCGAAGCGCACGAAGTTGCTGCCGATGAAGCCGGCGCCCCCCGTGACGAGCACCTCAACCATCCTTCCGCGTCCAGTCATAGGGGAGCGTCCCGTGCGGGTCCAGGCGGTACTCGTCCGGCTGGTCGTATGAATAGGGTTCGTTCGGCAGGTTGAGTACCATGGCCAGATCCGTGCTGATGCACTTCCAGCCGTGATACACGAGCGGCGGCACTTGCACGAGCGTGCGCTGCTCGGTGCCGAGGAAGAACTCGTTGATCGCTCCCTTGGTCGAGGACCCGTCCCGGGTGTCGACGAGCACGAGCTTGACCATGCCGGTGAGGCACACGAAGTTGTCCGACTGCTGCCGGTGGTAATGCCACGCCTTGACCACCCCGGGATATGTCGCTGAAATGTATGCTTGGCCGAATTTGCTGAAGAGCTCGCCCTCGTCGGCGCGCAGGATCTCCATCAGCCAGCCCCGTTCGTCGGGAATGACGCGCAGCGTCTTCAGCTTGACGCCCTCGATGCGCGGCTGTTTGGCGGCCGCCGCGGAATACTGGGTCGGACCGGTCACGTCGTTTCCTCCTACCAGCGAATCCACACTTCGGAATTGTCGCCCAGCATGAATCGATACGCCGACGGCTTGAGCGGCATGCGCTTGATCTTCACGTTTTTCCCGATCAGGCTGTCGGCGACGCGCGTGCCGAGGTCCTGCACGCACGACCCTTCGAGGACAATGCTGTGCTCGATCTCCGAATCGCGAATCTCGACGTCGTTCATGATGGCGGTAAACGGCCCGACGTAGGCATGGATAATGCGCGCATTGGCGCCGATGATCGCCGGGCCGCGCACGACCGATCGCTCGATGACGGCGCCGGCTTCGACGATGACTTTGCCCTCGATGCGCGATTCGGCATCCACCGTTCCCGACACCCGGCGCTCAATGGTCTCCAGGATCAACCGGTTCGCTTCGAGCATGTCCTCGAGCTTGCCCGTGTCCTTCCACCAGCCGTCGACCAGGTGCGGCGTCACCGTGAGGCCGCGATCGATCAGATCCTGGATCGCATCGGTGATCTCGAGCTCGTTGCGAAGGCTGGGCGTGATGCGCTTCACAGAATCGAAGATCTCGGGGCCAAACATGTAGACGCCGACCAGTGCAAGATTGCTGGCGGGGTGCTGCGGCTTCTCGACGAGCCGTATCACCTGGCCGTCTGTCAGTTCAGCGACGCCGAACATCTGCGGATCGGGCACCGGTGTCAGGAGGATCTGCGCCGCCGGCTGCTCGCGCACGAACTGTTCGACAAAGGGCACGATGCCCTTGTTGAGCAGGTTGTCCCCGAGATACATCACAAACGGCTCGCGCCCGATGAAAGCCTCGCTGATGAGCACGGCATGCGCCAGCCCGCGCGGCGCATCCTGTTCGAGATACGTGACCGTCGCGCCCCAGCGCGAGCCGTCGCCGACCGCCGCGCGGATTTCCGCCTGCGTCTCGCCCACGACAATCCCGATCTCGCGGATGCCGGCCTCGACGAGGGCTTCGATAGCGTAAAAGAGGACGGGTTTGTTGGCGACCGGGACGAGTTGTTTCGCGCTGGTATACGTCAGCGGGCGCAGCCGGGTGCCCTTGCCCCCGCTGAGAATGAGTCCTTTCATGCCAGCCGACGATGTTACTAGAACCGGGCGCTTCCGCCGCCGCCGCCGAATGCGCCGAAGAAGTTGGAGAACGTGCCGATGCCCGCCAGCGTAAAGGACAGGTTGAACCGCCGATCCTTGGGAATCGGGAACCGCGGGTCGAAGGTGGGGAAGTTGTACTCCTGATATTCGAATCCGAGGCCGCAGCACTGGGCGTTGTAGTACCCGACGCCGCGATACTGGATGAACGTTGAACGCTTGATGTCGTAGCTGAAATTGCCGGTGGCGCCAAATCTGCCGCTGGGTGTCTTGAAGTCTCCGGTGGTCTGGATGTAACTGTCCGGTGAAATAGCGGTCCCGCCCCCGAAACGACGATGCGTCCACCCGGAGGTGACGCGCAGACGTGCCGCGGAGATCGAGCCATTCGCGCTGAAGCCGGGGAACTTGTTCTCGGGTTCGGCAGGGTCGTACTCGAGTCGCAAATCCGCAGAGACCCCGGAATACGGCGAGGTTCTGGCATGGAGGGAGATGGTCGAAAAATTACTCGGGATGCGATAGCCGTAAGTGATCGCATAGGTCGGGTCGAGTGCGCCCGCGCGATCCTGCGTGTAGTAGCTCTGTTGCATCGTCACGGAGAGCACCTCGCGAGCCGCCGCCGATGCCGCCGTTGTGCCGCCGGTGGTCCGCAACAGAACGCGATTTGTCAGGGCGTAATTGACCTTGGTCAGATTTCCGACGATCAAGTCGGTGTAAGACCCCAGCAACGGCACGTTGTCTTCATTCTTGATTGTCGAGATTCGCTGAACCGTGAACGTCGGCTCGACGACGTGCTTCAGACGCGTGTCGGGGCTGGTTTGGAACACTTTCGAGAATACCGGCCCGAGCACGTCTGCG
>JANOJK010000299.1:0-1826 GCA_031408165.1 Acidobacteriota bacterium
GGGGACGATCCGGTCCCGAAGTCCAGGTAGATTTCTCTGGGCGCCCACTGTTTCTTCCACAGCAGCGTGCCGTCGATCGAGTAGACGAACAGCCCGATGTTCTGCCCGAACGACGCGTACAGGCGTTCGCCGTCGAAGAACGGTGTCTCGGAGGCGTAGGTGTTCTTCCGGTGACGGCCACCGAACGGCTTCGTCCTGATCGCTTCGCGTTCCCATCTGATCTTTCCGGTTCTGGCGTCGAGCGCGTACACCATGTACCGGATCTCGTCGGCCTCCGCGGCGAGCTCGTTGTCGCGCGCCTGCGCGCGCTTCGAGATCTCCGCGTCGGGCAGCCCCTGCGCCACCATTTCCGCGATGTACTCGTTCCCGTACAGCCCGGGCGTCGGCTTCTTGAACTCCCGGCTGCTGATCGCCGAGGTCACAAAGACGGTGTCCCCCCAGACGATCGGCGACGACCACCCGTGGCCGGCGATCGGCACGGCCCACTTGACGTGCTCGGTCTTCGACCACCGATCGGGAATCCGGGCGGACGCGGCGATGCCGCGCATGTCATGACCGCGGAACCCGGGCCAGGTGTCCCCGGGCTTCGGCTCTCGCGCGCTGAGGCTGCTGGCGGCGAGAAGTGACAGAACGAGAGGAAGAAAGGGCTTATGGCTCATGGCTCAGGACTGATGGCTGATGGTTTATGGCTTGCGGAAACGCAGCGCATACTGGCCGGGGACGACGGAGCTTTCGGCTTCGCGGGTGAATCCCGCGGCCGTCGCCAGCGCGACGAGATCGTCGGCGTCGATGCCGACCTGCGATGCCCCCTGCCCTTCGCGCGGCAGGTCGACAATCAGGAGCGCGCCGCCGGGTTTCAGTGACGCCGCGAGCGACCGCAGCATCTCGGGCTGCCGCTTGACGAGGCTGAAGGCGTTCACGACGGCGACCGCGTCCACCGACGCGGGGGCGAGACCGCTCGTATCCGGCGCGGCCACGACGGCGGAGAAATTCGCGAGCCCTTCGGCGCGCGCGCGCTCGCCCATGTATCCCGCCATCTTCGAGTCGGTAGTGGTCGCGATCACGCGGCCGGCCGGTCCGACCTGGGCGACCATTGCGCGCGCGACGTATCCCGACGTGGCGCCGACTTCCGCCGCGACCATGCCGGGCTTCAACTGCAGGAGCGAGGCGATCGCCACGCGGTAGCGGTACGCGGCCTGCGTCGGGTTCTCGAACCGTGCGGCGATGTCCGCCGGCGACGAGGGCGTACTCTGGGCCGCCACGTTCGCGGCCCCGAGCACGGCTATCACGAGAACGGCGTCGAGTCGGCGCATGCGCGAGAGCGTAGCATGACGCCCGGCATGCGCGGCCGGTGCTGTGACGAGCGGCTGGACGAACGGCACATGCGCTGCGGCGGGCCCCTCACCGAGCGGATCGCGCCGGTTGCACGGCCGGCCTCAGCGGGTGAGAATGAGGCATCGAAGCCGACCGCCTCGCCATCGTCGCCGCTGACGGCGTGTTCTCCTACTACGACCTCTCGGAGGCCGCGGGCCGCGTCGCGGCCGATCTCCGGCAGGGCCGCCTTGACCTCGACGAAGCGCGCGTGGCGTTCCTCGTTCCGCCGAGCTTCGCGTACGTCGTGATCGCGCGCGGCATCTGGCTGGCCGGCGGGGTCGCCGTACCGCTGGCGGTCTCGCATCCGCCGGCCGAGCACGAGCACGTGATTCGGGACTCGGGCGCGTCGATCGTGATCGGCAGCGGGCGTCATGCGGAAGCGCTCGAGGCCATCGCGCGCGCCGTGGGCGCTCGATTCGTCCGCACGCCGGATCTCATCGCCACCGGCGCCG